>NZ_CFHTCS010000154.1:0-9777 GCF_984369615.1 Martelella sp.
TTGCCGACCTTGCCGAGGCGCGCGAAAAGCGCGGCCGCGCCGAAGAGCGGCTGGTTTCCGCGCGCGAGCGGCGCGAGGCGTCCGAGGCGCGCATCCGCGAAGTGCTGGAGGTTGCGCCGCACGAGGCCTTCCGCTTGACGGGCCTGGCGCCGGACGCCGACCTGCCGGACCCGCTCGCCGTGGAACGCGCGCTGGAGCGCCTCAAGGTCGAGCGTGAGCGTCTCGGCGCGGTCAATCTGCGCGCCGAGGAGGAGCAGGCGGAGCTTTCCGGCAAGCTCGAGGAACTGGTGCGCGAGCGCGACGATATTCTCGATGCCATCCGCAAGCTGCGCGGCGCGATCCAGAGCCTCAACCGCGAGGGGCGCGAGCGCCTGCTTGCCGCCTTCGACGAGGTCAACGAGCAGTTCCAGCGGCTGTTCGTGCATCTGTTCGGCGGCGGCATGGCGGAATTGCAGCTGATCGAATCGGATGATCCGCTGGAAGCCGGGCTCGAAATCCTGGCCCGTCCCCCCGGCAAGAAGCCGCAGACGATGACGCTGCTCTCGGGCGGCGAGCAGGCTCTGACGGCGATGGCGCTGATCTTCGCCGTCTTCCTCACCAATCCGGCGCCGATCTGCGTGCTGGACGAGGTCGACGCGCCGCTCGACGACCACAATGTCGAGCGCTACTGCAACCTGCTCGACGAAATGGCCGCGACCACCGAGACCCGCTTCGTCGTCATCACCCATAATCCGATCACCATGGCGCGCATGGACCGGCTTTTCGGGGTGACGATGGCCGAACAGGGGGTCTCGCAACTGGTCTCCGTTGACCTCAGGACGGCGGAGAGACTGGTGGAGGAAGTCTGACTGCGGCCCGGCCGGCATCCGCCTCGGGGTTTTTTCTCTTTTGTCCAATTCTCATTTCGGCTGCGATGCTCTAACGTCCAGCAAAAGATAGAATGAAGACGGGCAGTTTGCCCGGCAACCGGGCGGACGAATGGCGAACTGGGTTTACGGTTTCGGTTTCAGCGAGGCGGAAGAACACGAGATTGACCGGGATCGACTGGGCGGCAAGGGCGCGAGCCTCGCCGAGATGGCGCGCATGGGATTGCCCGTGCCCCCCGGACTGACCGTGGTCTCCGATGTCTGCCGTTATTTCTACGAGCACGGCAAGACCTTTCCGGACGGACTGAAGGACGAGGTCTCGGAAGGTTTGGCGCAGGTCGAACGGGTGACCGGCAGGCTCTTCGGGCGCAGCAAGCATCCGCTGCTTCTGTCGGTGCGTTCAGGCTCCAGGGTCTCGATGCCCGGCATGATGGACACGGTGCTCAATCTTGGCCTCAATGACGAGACGGTTCAGCTTCTGGCCGAAGATACCGGCGATGCCCGCTTTGCCTGGGACAGCTATCGCCGTTTCATCCAGATGTACGCCGATGTGGCGCTGGGGCTCGATCAGGAATTCTTCGAGGAGCTCCTTGAGGACCGACTGTCCGAGCTCGGCCATGCCTATGAGACGCAACTGACGGCCGGCCAGCTGGAAGACGTGGTCGCAAGCTACAAGGAACTGCTTGAGGAGGAACTGGGCTCGGCCTTTCCGCAGGACCCCTATGAACAGCTCTGGGGCGCGATCTCGGCGGTCTTCTCAAGCTGGACCAGCGCCAGGGCGACGACCTATCGCGCCCTGCACAACATCCCCTTCGAATGGGGCACGGCCGTCAACATCCAGGCGATGGTGTTCGGCAATCTCGGCAATGATTCGGCCACGGGCGTGGCCTTCACCCGCAACCCCTCGACCGGCGAGAAGGCGCTTTACGGCGAATTCCTGGTCAATGCCCAGGGCGAGGACGTGGTTGCCGGCATCCGCACGCCGCAAAGCGTGACCGAGCCTGGCCGCATAGCCTCGGGCGGCGAGAAGCCGTCTCTGGAAAAGCTGATGCCGGAGGCTTTCGGCGAGCTCGAGACCGTTTCGGCGAGGCTCGAGCGTCATTACGGCGACATGCAGGACATGGAATTCACCATCGAACGCGGCAGGCTCTACATGTTGCAGACGCGCGCCGGCAAGCGCGCGGCGGGCGCGGCGATGAAGATCGCCATGGACATGGCCGACGAGGGGCTGATCACGCGCGAGGAGGCGATCATCCGCGTCGACCCGGCAACGCTCGACCAGATGCTGCATCCAACCATCAGGCCGGGCTACAAGGGTACCCAGATCGGCTCCGGCCTGCCGGCGTCGCCCGGGGCGGTCACCGGCGAGATCGTGTTCACTGCCGAGGCGGCGATCTCCGCCCATGCGGAGGGCCGCAAGGTCATCCTCGTGCGCACCGAGACGAGCCCGGAGGATATTCACGGCATGACGGCGGCGATCGGCGTGCTGACCACGCGCGGCGGCATGACAAGCCATGCGGCGGTGGTGGCGCGCGGCATGGGCGTGCCCTGCGTGACCGGCGCGGGCAATATGCGCGTCGACCGCTTCGCCAATATTCTCCACGGGTTGAACGGCGCGATGCTGCATCCCGGCGACACGGTGACGATCGACGGCGCCACCGGTCGGGTGATGAAGGGCGCGGCGCCGACGCAGAAACCGGCGCTGTCGGGCGATTTTCAGCGGCTGATGGAATGGGCCGACGCGGTGCGCCGCATGAAGGTGCGAACCAACGCCGATACGCCGGGCGATGCCCGCGCCGCGCGCGATTTCGGCGCGGAGGGCATCGGGCTCTGTCGCACCGAACACATGTTTTTCGACGGCGGCCGCATCCGCATGATGCGGCGGATGATCCTGGCGGAAACGGAGGAGGGCAGGCGCGAGGCGCTCGACCAGCTCCTGCCCATGCAGCGGGCCGATTTCGAGGAACTCTTCACCATCATGCACGGCCTGCCGGTGACGATCCGCCTGCTCGACCCGCCCTTGCACGAGTTCCTGCCGAAGACGGCTGACGAGGTGGCGGATGTGGCCGAGGCGCTCGGCATGGAGACCGACAAGCTGCGCCACAGGCTCGACGCGCTCTACGAATTCAATCCCATGCTCGGCCATCGCGGTTGCCGGCTGGCGATCTCCTATCCGGAGATTGCCGAGATGCAGGCCCGCGCGATCTTCGAAGCCGCGATCGCGGCTGCCCGCGCGACCGGAGAACCGGTCGTCCCGGAGATCATGGTGCCGCTTGTGAGCCTGCGCGCCGAGCTTGAATATGTGAAGGGGCGAATAGACGACGTCGCCCATGCGGTGATGGAAGAAAGCGGCATGGCGATTTCCTATCTCGTCGGCACGATGGTGGAGCTGCCGCGCGCGGCCTTGAGGGCGCATGAGATCGCCGAGACGGCTGCCTTCTTCTCGCTGGGCACCAACGACCTGACGCAGACGACCTTCGGGCTTTCGCGGGACGATGCGCCGGGCTTTCTCGGAACCTACCAGAAGAAGGGCATCATCGAGCGTGATCCGTTCATCTCGCTCGATTTCGACGGCGTGGGAGAACTGATGCGGCTTGCCACCGAGCGCGGCCGGCAGACCAAGCCGGATCTTCAGGTCGGCATTTGCGGCGAACATGGCGGCGATCCGGTGTCGATCCGCTTCTGCGAAGGTCTCGCGCTCGACTATGTGTCCTGCTCGCCTTTCCGCGTGCCGACCGCGCGGCTTGCCGCGGCCCAGGCGACCGTCAGGCAGGCAGAGGAGAAGGGCAAATCTCAGCCCTGAAGCCGGTAGCGACCGGCAATAAGAGGCGGGCCGTCCGTCAAAACGCTGCCGCGCTCGACCAGCGCCTCAAGGTGGGCGAGCACGGAAAGCGCGGCCGCGCCGTGCAGTTTCTCGCTGGTGGTGCGGTAGATTACCTTGACCATTTCGACGATCGTCTCGTCGCCGGCCGCAAGGCGCTCGAGGATTGCCCGCTCGCGCATCAGCCGGTGCGAACGGATGCCGCGGACAAAGCCGTGGGCGCCGGTGACCGGCCCGCCATGGCCCGGCAGGTAGACGCTCTCCGGCCGCGCGAGAAGCTTTTCGAGAGAGGCCATATAGTCGCCCATCGATCCGTCGGGCGGCGCGACGATGGTGGTCGACCAGCCCATCACATGGTCGCCGGAGAAAAGATAGGGCGTGCCTTCCAGCGCGAAGGAGAGGTGGTTGGCGGTGTGGCCCGGCGTGTGGACGGCCTGCAGCACGAAGCCGTCGGCTTCGAAGCGCCCGCCGTCGGCCAGCGTGATATCCGGGGCGAGCGCCGTGTCGGAACTCTCGGCAAAGGGGTTCTCCTCGCCGTCGTGCAGGGGGCGGGCGGCGCGGTGGGGCGAGAAGGCGAGGATCGGCGCGCCGGTTTCGGCCTTCAGGCGATGGGCCATCGGCGTGTGGTCGAGATGGGTGTGGGTGACGGCAATCCCGGCGACCTTTCGCCCGTCGATCGCCTTCATCCAGATGTCGAAATGTCCCGCGATGTCCGGACCGGGGTCGATGATCGTGAGGGACCGGTTGCCGAGCATGTAGCCGTTCGTGCCGTGCGCGGTGAAGGGCGAGGGGTTTTCTGCCGTCAGCCGAAAAATGCCGTCCGCGATCCGGACAGCGCGGCCATAGGCCGGGTCGAATGCCTGTTGCGATTGCGCCTCTCGCATTCTCACTTTCCTCCCGCAGCGTTCCGTGGCCGCCGATGCCCCCTATCTGACATCGAACCGGCAAATTGCAAGACCGCCGAAGCCGGCTTCAGACTTTCCGGGCGGCAAAAACACTGACCGTCGCCCGATTTAGCCGTTGTCGCCCGGCAAGAGCTTTGATAAGAGGCTTGTCGTTCCACGGCGCAGGCGCGCTGCGAGGACATGCTGGGGTGTAGCCAAGCGGTAAGGCACCGGTTTTTGGTATCGGCATGCGCTGGTTCGAATCCAGCCACCCCAGCCATTTCGGTATACAAGTCATTGAAATTTAATATAGTTTCGTGTTTATCACTCGGTTCTCGCGCTGCCGTGTCACACAATGCTGTATCGCAAACGGCATCAGTCTGCTTCGGACCGGGTCGAAGCCCCTGCCTGTAATCGCCGATGTTTCCCTTCCAGGATCACGAGAGCCGTCATGGAGCAATCTCTAGCTTGGCAACCTTGTCGCCGCTGAGGACGAAGACGTAGCGCAGGTCCACCGGGCTGCCGGGAAAATTGCCGACGAGACGGCTGGTGATGACGAAGCGGCCGTTTTCTTCCGTCATCGCGAAGGGCTCGACGGTGTAGGTGTATTTCGTCGAGGCATTGGCCATCCACTGCCGGATGGCATCGCGGCCTGTGTATGAATTGCCTTCATCGATGACGGTGGCGTCTTCCGTGAAGCATTCCGAAATCGCCTGCGCATTGCCCTTCTTGTCGGCCGAAAAATAGGTGTCGATGACCTTCGGCAGTTCGATACTCATGATGGTTCTCCTGTTACGTGGTTGGAGCGTGTTGCCGGGAGGCTTCTCCCGGCGGCACGTGGGTTGAAACAAAGGCGCAGGTTCAGCGCCGGCTGCCGACGTCGCCGCTCGAGCTCTTGGTCCTGGCGGAAATCTGGGCCTTCGGTACGAAAGTGAGCGCGGCCACAGCGTCGACAGGCTCGGGATCGGCAAGTTCGCCGCGTCCCTCGAAAGAGGCGTCGAGCAGGTTGCGAAGCGACCTGTTGGTCTCCATTGGCAGGAAGGAGATCATGCACACCTCTTCCAGCGAGGCGCTCTCCGCCACTTCGATGAGCTCTTCCTTCAGATCCTCGCGGGTGTAGCTGATGATGTAGTTGTAGTCCTGATCGAGGGTGTAGAGCTTGGGCTCACACATGCTCGCGGGCACGTCGCTGTCCTTGAAGTTCCAGAGGAACTTGGCTGGACCACCAACCACCGGACCGCCGAAGACCAATTGCTTGGCGATCAGCGCATCGAGGATGCGGTAAGCCTGCGCGGTTTGTTCGGCACTGATGAAAACCTGATAATACTGCATTTTTCTCATTCCGTTGCTGTTCGACCTCAATTTATGGCTTTGACGGCGTACGGATAAGCGGGATAAAGTGAGATGGGGAATTTCGGATTTCGGGATAATGGCGATCTACAGGCTGAGTGATTTCGACGCTGTTCTCGCGGTCAGCCGCAGGGGCTCGTTTCGCGCCGCAGCCCTTGATCTCGGCATGTCGACGAGCGCGCTCAGCAACGCGATTGCAAAGCTGGAAGAGCAACTGGGCGTGCGCCTGTTCAACCGCACGACGCGCAGCGTTTCGCTGACGGATGCCGGACGGAAGTTCGTCGATCAGATGAGCCCGGCGCTCCGGGACATGCACCAGGCGCTCGATACGGCGCGCTCGCAACAGGAGACGCCGACGGGCGTGTTGCGCATCAACACATTCGCGACCGCCGGGCGCGAGATCCTCTCACCGCTGATCCTGGAGTTCATGCGCCGGTTTCCGCAAGTCCGGATCGATCTTGTGACCGAGGGCAATCTTGTCGACATCGTCGCCGACGGTTTCGATTTCGGGGTGCGCAGCGAGCCGCTGGTGCCCACCGACATGATCGCGATTCCCTTGGGACCGCCGCGACGCCACGCGGTTGTCGGTGCGCCGGCCTATTTTGAAAACCGCGCGCCGCCGCAGAAGCCATCGGACCTGAGGGCGCATGATTGCATCCGCACCCGTCTGCCGAACGGCGCGATGCTGCGCTGGCAGTTCGAAGCCGAAGGGCGGCCGGTACATGTGGATGTGGACGGGCCGATCACCATGGATGAGGCGAGCCTTGCGCGCCTGGCTGTGCTGGACGGGGTCGGCATCGGTTTCTTCATGGAATCGGATGTGCGTGAAGACATCGAGGCCGGCCGGCTGGTGCGGGTGCTCGACAAGTGGACGCCGCCACTTTCGCCGCTCTGTCTCTATTATCCGAGCCGGCGCAATCAGCCGGCGGCCTTCAAGGTGTTCGTCGATCTCGCGCGCGAACTGGCGCGTTCTGCGCGCGGCCGCTGATATCTTGGCCGGCCGCGCGGCGGTCAGGTCCGGAGAATTCAATCAAGCCGCGTCCACCCGACAGCACGCGTTTCAGGACGGAAGACCGGTACCCACTCTCCTGGAGCACTCAAGCGTTTGGTCAACGCCTCCGCATCGGGAGAGACGTCCTCCCAGAACATGTCCTGTTTGAAGTGGTCGGGATGGGCCATCAGGCCCGGCCCGAAACGGATCGGGATCAGCCTTCGCTGGCCTCTGAAAAGATCGCCCAGCCCCGGCACAAGATCACACGCTTCAGGATCGAGCGGAATGAGCCCCGAATGCAGGGCGAGCTGTCTCTGCCCCTCCGGCGAAAGCCGGGTCAACTTTCTCCCGGGGCAGATTGTTGGCACGGCGAAGAACCATTGCATGTCCGCCGTGCCTGGGTTTCGGCTGTCGCAAGCCGTTAGCGAAGGCTCTCCGAACCGCGCATGTCGATGACGATGGAACATTGGGCATGCAGGGCGGCGCAAGAGGGCCGCTACATGGCCGATCGCGCTCTTGCGGGCATCCTGCTGCTCGTGACCCTTGTCTACGGCATGATCGCCTTTCCCCGACGCGCTCTATGCAAGCCGAACGATCAGCGCGTCGCGCGGTGGCACGGCGAGCCTGCCGTCTCTCAACGAGGCTTCGTCGCTGCCCCAGAATACCTCTGCGCTGCTCAAGGCCCGGCCGTCGCCATCGGAAAGCGTCGCCGTCTGATGCCGGCGCGTGGCGTTGATGACCCACAGATAGCGCCCGGAATCACTCTCATGAAGGCGTATCTGCAGGGCCGGATTGGTGCACAGCGTATGCCGCGTCTTGCCGGAGAAGGCTAAGCAGCGCGCGAAATAGCGTTTACCCGCCTCCGACTGGTCGCGGTAATAGCCGACCGAGGGATGGGTGCCGACGAGCAACGTGCGGCCCTTGCCGAACGCGTTCTCGACGATCGCGATCCGGCCGTCGTCAAACCGCGCCAGTTCGCGGCCCTTCGTCACGGTGTAGGACTGCAGGAAGCCGCCGCCGGTGGTCGAAACGCCATCGAGCGTGAAGCGGATGCGGTCGCCGATATCCGGCATGAACTCGACCTCGTCCTCGCGGACGCCGAAGACGGCGTCGAGCCCGTTATTCGGCTGCACCGTGCCGACCTTGCCGCGATCGCCGAAATAGCCCGGGCAGGCTTCCGACACCAGCATGCCCCCGGCCTTCACCCATTCGGCCAGTTTTGCGGCATTCTCGCTTGTCAGCATGATGGGGTAGGGGAAGTAGAGCGCGTCATAGGCGTCGATATCCTCGACATGCACCCAGTCGGCCTGGATGCCATTGTCGAAGAAACCGCGATAAGCGCCCCACATGGCCTCCCTGTAGGTCTCGTAATTGCCCTCACGGCTCAGGAGGTAATCCCAGGCCTGCGCCTCCGGAGCGACCAGGATGCCGATCTCGCCCTTCACCGGCTTTGCCGCCAGAAGCGGTTTCTGCTCGGGCGCATTGGTCCATTTCGCGATCGTCGAGGCCATATCGGAGCGCGGCGTGCGCGAACCATCCATGCCGTAGGAGCCGAAGGCGCCGAACAGCGGGCCGTCGAGCAGCGGCCGGTAGCGCAGGTTCAGCATGCCGCGCGCGCCGCCGGCAAACGACGTCAGCGACCACACCCGGATATCCTCGGGCTCGGCGACGCGGCCATCCTCCCTGTCGCGACCGACGACCTGCGGCTGCATCCACAGCGGCCCGCCCTGACGCTCGGCATGCCAGAACGGCTTGCCGCGCGCGGCGGCGCGGTTGAGGTCGGCGGCATAGAAGCTGCGCCAGGACTGGTTGCCCTTGCGCGCATGGACGAAGGTATAGCCGTAGACCTCGACCTTGGAGGCGGCGAGCCAGTCATCCGACCCGCGCGCGGCCATATCGGGAATGGCTCCCGCCACGCCATGGGCAGCGATCAGGCAATCGCTGTCGACGGCGCGGATCGTATCGATGCGGAATTGCATCTGGCCATAGTAATTCTCGCGCTTGAAATCGAGCCAGTCGAGGCATTCCGGATAGGGCGCGATCTGGCGCGGCGGCTCGATATCGTCCCATTCGGCATAGGAGTAGCGATACCAAGCCTGTGCCAGCGTATCGAGATCGCCGTATTTTTCCCGAAGCCAGACACGGAAGGCGGCCTTGGTGTGCGGGTTGTAATCGACCGCCGGCGAATAATTGCACTCGTTCCAGACATCGTAGCCGAGAAGCCCCGGATGACCCTTGTAGCGGGTCGCAAGCGCCGTCAGGAAAGCGCCGGCGGCTTCCTTCGCCTCCGGGCAGTTCATCGTCAGCGAACCGGCGCCGCCGCCGTTCGGCGCAAAACCGCCTGTCGCGGCCGACACGCCCATGATCGCCGGAAGCTCGCTGCCATCGGCGCGCATCTGCCGGGCATGGGCGAACTTGCGGTAGGCCCAGTCCGGCACCGTGTGGGTCAGTTCGGCAATGATGGTCTTGATGCCGTTTTCGGCGGCGAGGTCCATCTGGCGGTCATATTCTTCCCAGTCGTAGAAGCCGGGCCGGCGCTCGATCGCGCTCCACATGAACCAGTGGCGGAACACGTTCAGCCCATCCTCGGCGGCGACGCCGTAGTCGCGCTCCCAGTCCTCGCGCGGCGGATTCGACTTGCGGAAATAGACCGCCCCGAACGGCGTCTGCATCGGTATTTTCGTCATGATGTCCTCACAGATTTGGCAAAACGCGGCCACACGATTTCAATCTCCCCCCTTGAGGGGGAGATGTCGCGACAGCGACAGAGAGGGGTAAAGCGCCCTCCAGTTCCGAGTTCGCGGCTGAGGGTTCACCCCCCTCTGCCCCTTTCGGGGCATCTCCCCCTCAAGGGGGGAGATCGAA
>NZ_CFHTCS010000155.1:0-9777 GCF_984369615.1 Martelella sp.
AGGGATTTTAAGTCCCTTGCGTCTACCTGTTTCGCCACGTCCGCTTCGGCCAAGAGCTTTATTATGGCGATGGTCTTTAGGCAACACTTGATCGCGGTTCTTCCGGCGCGGCCAAAGGGCGTTCGCCGGTGATGCTGTCTTAACCTTGTTGCGGACAAGTGTTTGGTTTGGCCTCGTTTTCAGACTCAAACTTGCAAGTGTGTCGCTTGCGTCACAGTAATTCAGCAGAATTTCACATAAAAGCATTTGGCAGAAGGCCGTCCATTTCCCGCCACAAAGGAAGAGCATCAGAAGGGTCTGGTGCCGTTGTCGGCGAGCCAGGGTTTTCGGTCCGGCCGTGGGTCGGCGCCGCCGGCGTTTTTGCCGGGCAGGTGTGTCCGGTCAGGTGTTTCGGTGAAGAAACGTTCAATGATGATGGATAAGACAGGTCACAGACAGATCGGCATTGTCGTGGTGATGGCAAGCCTGATGATCGGCTCCGGCGTCGGGCGACCTGCCCGGGCCTTCGATATTACCACGGACGTTCCGAAAGAATCCGGCCGGTTCGATCTCTTTCGTTTCGGTTTCAAGGCTTATCAGAACGGCGACAAGGAAAAGGCAGTCGAAGCCTATCGTTATGCCGCGGAAAAAGGGCATACCGGTTCGCGCTGGGCGCTCGCCAATATGTATGCCTATGGCGACGGCGTTCCAGAGAATGATTACGAGGCTTTCAAGGCCTATGCCGAGATCGTCAATCACGATGTCGAGCCGGGCTCTCCCGACACGGGGTTTTATGTGAACGCCCTGCTGGCGCTCGCAGGCTACTACCAGACGGGCATTGCCGGCACGCCGGTCGAAGTGGATTTGGTGCAGGCGCGTCAGCTCTATTTCCAGGCTGCGTCGGTATTCGGCAGTCCCGAGGCGCAGTTCCGCCTTGCCCGGATGATCCTGAACGGCGAGGGCGGCGCCAAGAATGTGCGCCTGGCCAAGAAATGGCTGAACCTCGCCCGCAAGAACGGCAATGTCGGCGCCATGGCGGTGTTCGGCGATCTCGTTTTCAACGAGGGGCAGCCGGTGCTCGGCCTTGCCTATCTGACCATGGCCGCGGATCGTTGCGCGCCCGGCGATTGCTCGTGGATCCGCGAGCTGCAGGAAAAGTGTTTCTCCGTTGTCGATGAGAACGACCGCCGCGGCGCCATCGCGCTTGCGCAAAATATGAGCACAAGCAACCCTTGATTGTTGTTTCCGTAAGCAGCCGCAACAGCGGCTGACCATCGATTTCGCGCATATCGTCCTTGCATGCGCTCGTCAGCGATCAAGATTTCTTGGGCAAGGTTCTGTCGGGCGCGGTCTACGGCCAGTCGCAATCAAAAACTGCTGTCACCGGCACGTGGTCGGACGGCTTCTCCCAGCCGCGCACTTTCTTGTCGATCACGGTCGAGCGCAGCCTGTCGGCGGCCTCGCAGGACAGCAGCATGTGATCGATGCGGATACCGTTGTTCTTCTGCCAGGCGCCCGCCTGATAGTCCCAGAAGCTGTACTGTCCGCCGGCATCGTCCGTGCTCGTCACCGCGTCGTAGAGGCCGAGGGCCAGAAGCGCGTTGAAGGCCTCGCGGGTGGCCGGCAGAAACAATGCATCATTCGCCCAGACGGCCGGGTCATGGCAGTCGCCGGGGCGGGGGATGACATTGTAATCGCCTGCGAGAATAAGCGGCTCCTCCAGCTTAAGCCTTTGTGAAATATGGCCTTTCAAGCGTTCCATCCAGGCGAGCTTGTAGGGGTACTTGTCGCTGTCGACCGGATTGCCGTTCGGCAGATAGATCGAGGCGACGCGCAAGACGCCGCCGGCGATGCTGAAAACGCCCTCGATGTAGCGCGACTGGATATCATCGTCGGCTCCCGGCAGGCCGCGATTGGTCTCGTCCGGAGCCGTCTTCGAAATCAGCGCGACGCCATTGAAGCCCTTCTGGCCATGGGTCTCGACATGATAACCGAGCGCCTCGATCGGCGCCCGGGGGAAGGCCTCGTCCTGCGACTTGATCTCCTGCAGACAGACAATGTCGGGCGCCTCCGTCTCAAGCCAGGCCAGCAGATTGTCCAGCCGCGCCTTGATGCCGTTGATGTTCCAGGTCGAGATCTTCATGGGGCCGCCTTTCGGTGCTTCGACCTCACCCTTATGCAGAGGACGCCCGCGATTTGCAAACGCCGCGTGCGGCCGCGGCGTGCAGAAGAAGGAATTGCAAGGCGACCGGGAAATGTGACAATTTCGTGGCACGGAAATTGCATCGCAAAAGTTGCTAGCAGCAGGGGACAACGCGCGGCTTCGGCCGCCTTTGAAAGAGAAATCATGAGCGAACAAAATCTGAGTGCGGAGCACCACCATATTATCTTCAAGCTCAACGACGTGCCTTCGCCGCACGCATCCTTCCTGGCGGCCTTCCAGCACATTCTCGCCAGCATCATCGGGATTGTCACGCCGACGCTGATCATTGGCGGAGCGCTGGGTCTCGGCGAAAACATGCCGTACCTTCTGGCCATGTCGATGTTTGTGTCCGGCGTCGCCACCTTCATCCAGTGCCGGCGCATCGGGCCGGTCGGCTCCGGGCTCCTGAGCGTGCAGGGAACGAGTTTCGCCTTTCTCGGGGTCATCCTCGCCGCGGGCTTCGCCGTCAAGGGCAGGGGCGGCACGCCCGAGGATATCCTGGCGATGATCTTCGGGCTCTGCCTCGTCGGCTGCGCGGTCGAGATCGTGCTGAGCCAGTTCATCACCCGGATGGGCCGCATCGTCACGCCAACAGTCACCGGCATCGTCATCACCGTCATCGGCCTGTCGCTGGTGAAATCGGGCTTCACCGATTTTGCGGGCGGCGCAGGGGCCGGCGATCAGCTTGGCGCCCCGGTCAACATCTTCCTCGGCCTTCTTGTCGTCGCCGTGATCATTTTCTTCTCCTTCTCGAAGGTCCCGATGGTGCGCATCGCGGCGATCATGCTCGGCCTCCTGGCCGGCTTCGTGGTTTCGATCTTCTTCGGCATGGTCGACTTTTCGCGGCTCGGCGCCCAGCCGCTGTTTGCCGTGCCGCAGCCGCTGCGCTACGGGCTGGATTTCGATCTCGGCCTGTTCATTCCGATCGCCTTCGTCTACCTGATCACGGCAATCGAGACGACGGGCGACCTGACGGCGAACTCGGTGATTTCGGGCGAGCCGGTGCAGGGCGACGTCTATCTCAGGCGGATCAAGGGCGGCGTTCTCGCCGACGGCATCAATTCCGGCATCGCGGCGCTGTTCTGCACCTTCCCGAACACGACCTTCAGCCAGAACAACGGCGTGATCCAGATGACGGGCGTGGCAAGCCGCCATGTCGGCTATTATATCGCCGGCATCCTGGTGGTCATGGGCTTCTTCCCGGTCATTGGCGGCGCCTTCCTGCTGGTGCCCAAGCCGGTGCTCGGCGGCGCCACCGTCGTGCTGTTCGGTTCGATCGCTGTCGCCGGCATCCGCATCCTCGCCTCCGAGCCGATCGACCACCGCAAGGTCTATATCATGGCGGTCTCCTTCGGCCTCGGCCTCGGCGTCACCCTCGTGCCGCAGTCGATGCAGCAGATGCCAGACATCATCCAGAAGGTGTTTGCGACGCCGATCACGCTCTCCGGCCTCTCGGCGATCCTGCTTTCGCTGGTCATTCCGGAGAATGCCGGCAAGGCCATCAAGGATTGACAGCCCGCCAAATGACAGAGGCCGCGCTTTCCGGCGCGGCCTCTGTCAATTCCCGGCATCGGTTCAGGCTGCGACCGGATCAGATCGCGAAACTGGTGCCGCAGCCGCAGCTTGCCACGGCATTTGGGTTCTGGATCTGAAAGGACTGGCCGAGCAGATTGTCGACGAAGTCGATCTCCGCACCGGCCATATAGACCAGCGAGATGCTGTCGATCAGCACGGTCGCGTCGTCCTTGGTGATCACCACGTCGTCTTCTTCCGGGCCTTCCACAAGGTCGAACTTGTAGGAAAAACCGGAACAGCCGCCGCCCTCCACGGAGACCCTGAGGGCGTGTTTGTCGTTATCGCTGCTGATGATCGATGCGATCCGCCGGGCGGCTGCATCGGAAAGCGTCACTGTCTGGGTATCCATCTCAATTCTCCGGCCGCGCGGCTTCCCGGGCCAAACTGCAATGCCCGGAGCCGCAAGGATTTCTTTTGCCACCGCGCCGGAAGCGGCGATGGCTTTCAATCATGTCCAATCTTAGTTAAGAACGCCGATGAAGGCCGTCAACGGTCAATTTGCATCCGGGTTCTCCGTGTTTCGCAAAAGCATGTCTCGCGCAACAGGATAGAAAATGACAATCGACAGATCGGCACTCGGCTTCGGCGACGTCGCGCTCGCGGTCTATGCCTGCGACCCCTGGACAAGCCGCGGCCGCCTCTTTCCCGAGACCGACAGCCTGACGCGTTCGCCCTTCCAGCGCGACAGGGACCGGATCATCCACACGACCGCGTTCAGGCGGCTGAAGCACAAGACCCAGGTCTTCATCGCCCAGGACGGCGATCACTACCGCACGCGCCTCACGCACACGATCGAGGTTGCCCAGGTCGCCCGTTCGCTTGCCCGGGCGCTGAGGCTCGACGAGGACCTCGCCGAGGGCGTGGCGCTGGTGCATGATTTCGGTCATACGCCCTTCGGCCATACCGGCGAGGACGCGCTGCACGAAAAGATGGCGGATTACGGCGGGTTCGATCACAACGCCCAGTCGCTCAGGATCGTCACAAGCCTGGAGCGCCGCTATGCCGATTTCGACGGCATCAACCTCACCTGGGAAGCGCTCGAAGGCCTGGTGAAGCACAACGGGCCGCTTCAGACGCCGGGCGGCGAGGGGCTCGACGGCCCCGTTCCGCAGCCGATCGTCGATTACAGCCGGCGTCATGACCTCTGGCTTTCCACGCATGCAAGCCTCGAGGCGCAGGTCGCCGCGATCGCCGATGATATCGCCTACAACACGCACGACATCGATGACGGCTTGCGCTCGGGCTATCTGACCTACGAGATGCTGGAGGAGGTGCCGTTCCTCGCCGGCCTGATGCGCGAGGTGCGTGATCGCTATCCCAAGCTCGAGGATGCCCGCTTCACCAACGAGATCATGCGCCGCCAGATCACGGCCATGGTCGAGGATGTGATCGGCGTGACCCAGGCCAACCTGCGTGAGGCGCGGCCCGGAAGCGCCGACGATGTCCGGCTTTCAGGGCGCACGCTTGCGACCTTCTCGCCGGAGATGGCCGAAATCGACCGGCAGATCAAGAAGCTGCTCTTCGGCCATATCTATCGCCATCCGGATATCATGAGGATCCGCGCCGGCGCGGCGCAGATCGTCAGCGAGTTGTTCGATGCCTATTTCGCCGATCCGGAGCTGATGGGATCGCATCCCTGGACCGAGGGCGTCGAGGCGCTGACGCCGGCGCAGCGGGCGCGCCATGTGGCGGACTATCTGGCCGGAATGACCGATACCTATGCCGAGAAGACACATCGGCAGCTGTTTGACCATACCCCCGATTTGCGCTAGAGCCGCCGCTGAAAGCGCCTTTCGCCGCCGGACGGCGGCCCATGGAACATGACATGAACCTCTTCACCGACTTTGAGCAAAGACTGAACGAACGGCTGCTGACGATTGCGGCGATTGCGGAGAAACGCGACGCGCTCGATTTCTCGCGCCTGGTGGTGGAGCCGCCGCGCGACCCGAGCCACGGCGATATCGCCATCAATGCCGCGCTGGTTCTGGCCAAGCCGCTGGGCAAGAAGCCGCGCGATCTTGCAGGCGAAATCGTCGCGGCGCTCGAAAGCGACGCGGATATCGCCGAACTGTCGATCGCCGGTCCGGGCTTCATCAATATCCGCCTGTCCGATGCCTTCTGGAAGCGCATGCTGGTCGCAGCCCTCGGCGAGGCGGAGGATTTCGGCCGCAGCACGACCGGCGCGAACCGCAAGATCAATGTCGAGTATGTTTCGGCCAATCCCACGGGGCCGATGCATGTCGGCCATTGCCGTGGCGCGGTCGTGGGCGATACGCTCGCCAATATTCTTGACTACGCCGGCTTTGACGTGACCAAGGAATATTACATCAACGATGCCGGCGCGCAGATCGACGTGCTGGCGCGTTCGGTGTTCCTGCGCTACCGCGAGGCGCTCGGCGAGACGATCGGCGCCATCCCCGAAGGACTCTATCCCGGCGACTATCTCGTGCCCGTCGGCGAGGCGCTGAAGGCCGAGTTTGGCCCCTCGCTTCACAACCTGCCGGAAGACGAGTGGATGCCGATCGTCAAGGACAGGGCGATCGATGCCATGATGGTGATGATCCGGGAGGATCTTGCGGCGCTCAATGTCCGTCACGAAGTGTTCTTTTCCGAGCGCCGGCTTCATGCCGACGATGCCTCGATGATCCGCACCGCGATCAACGATCTCACCTTCAAGGGGCATGTCTACAAGGGCACGCTGCCGCCGCCGAAGGGCCAGCTTCCGGAAGACTGGGAAGACCGCGAGCAGACGCTGTTCCGTTCCACGGAAGTCGGAGACGATATCGACCGGCCGCTGATCAAGTCTGACGGCAACTACACTTATTTTGCCGCCGACGTTGCCTATTTCAAGGACAAGTATGACCGCGGCTTCCATGAGATGGTCTATATTCTCGGCGCCGATCACGGCGGCTATGTCAAGCGCCTGGAAGCGGTGGCGAAGGCGGTTGCCGGCAACGACGCAAAGCTCTCCGTCCTGCTCTGCCAGCTGGTGAAGCTGCTGCGCAACGGCGAGGAAGTGAAGATGTCGAAGCGCTCCGGCAATTTCGTCACCCTGCGCGAGGTGGTGGACGAGGTCGGCCGCGATTCCGTGCGCTTCATGATGCTCTATCGCAAGAGCAGCGAACCGCTGGATTTCGATTTCGCCAAGGTGACAGAACAGTCCAAGGACAACCCCGTTTTCTACGTGCAGTACGCCCATGCGCGGTCGATGTCGGTGATGCGGCAGGCACAGGAAGTCTTTGCCGGGCTGGATATTTCGCAGAAATCTCTGGAAAAGGCGGTTCTCGCGGCGGATTTCGAGCCGGAAGAACTCAAACTTGTGGCAAAATTGTCCGAGTATCCGCGGGTTGTGGAGTCGGCCGCACTGATGCGGGAGCCGCATCGACTGGCTTTTTACCTCTATGATCTTGCATCGAACTTCCATTCCCACTGGAACAAGGGGAAGGACAAGACGGAATTACGCTTTATTAATGAGGGTGACCGACAATCGACGCTTGCAAAACTGGGACTGGTTTCTTCCGTGGCCGCCGTCCTGCGCTCCGGCCTCGCTCTGACGGGCACGGATGCCCCGCAGGAAATGCGTTAGGGACCGTCTCATCCGCACTTAATCTCGCGCCCTCGGCGGCGCGGGGCAGCATCGGTGGAAGAAGATGGCAGATAACAACAAGCCGGATCACGGGAAAGCCGGTCCCGCACACACGGACGCGGACGATCCGTTCGCCGAACTGGCGCGGCTGATCGCCCCGCGCGAGGCGGAAAGGCCCCGCGCCGCCGAGACTGCCGACGACCTGGCCGACGAATTGCTGCGTGAATTCAACGCCTTTCCCGGCCAGTACCCGGCGGCTGACGACACGCCGGAAGAGCCCGCAATGCCGGAGCCCGCGCCCGAACCGCGCGCTCCTCCGCTGGTGTTCGAGTCCTTCCATCCGCTGGACCCGCCCGTGCGGGAAGCCGCTCGCGAACCGCGAGAGTGGACGGAAGAGCCGATTGCCGATGTCCCGGATCATGACGGGATGAACCTTGGCGAAGGTTTCCTGGAAGACGAACTCAGACAATCGATCGCTTCTCTCGACCTTTCCGGAGAGGAAGACCAGGGAATTCCGCCTGCGGAAGAAGAGGCCATTCATCCCGATACGCTGTTTGCCGCGCCGTCCCATGGCGCCGAACAGCCCGCCGCCGTGCCGGAAGACGAGCATGCCGGAAGCGGGAACTGGGCAGCGCCCTATCGCCTGGACGATGAGGCAACGACCGATACCGCCATCGAACAGGATGAAAATGACCTGGCGCTCGATCTCGATGAACTCGAGCTCGAGCTTGCCGACGTGTCCCGTCCCGGAAACGACGGTCCCGAACCGCTGGAGGAGGTCGGCGCCGGAGAAGCGGGCCGCGACGATGCGTTCGATCCGGCGGCCATCGTTCCGACCGACGAGATGCCGCGGCCGGTTGATGATCTCGACCTGCCGCGTATGGCCGATGAAACCGAGACCGTTCGCGAGCCGCCGCCGCCCGTTTATGAGTTTGATCTCGACGAGGAGCTTGCCGACATGCTGGCCAGCCAGCCGGCGCTCGTCGATCCGCTGAGCGAGCCCGCGCGCGATCCGGAGCCGACCGGCGAAGAGGTTCAGCACCCGCGGAACGATCGCGTCTATGACGATGACATTGAACGCGCGCTCGAGGAGGGCTTTCTGCTCGCGGAAAACCGCCCGGCCGGCGCGCAGCCTGCCTATGCGGATATCGCCGACGAGAGCTATTATGACAGCGACGAGCAGGAGCGGCGGCCGGGATGGCTTGCCGTCACCTTCATGGGCTATGGCCGTATTCTGCTGTTCGGCCTTGCCTTTGTCGTCATCGCCGTGCTGGCAGTCTTTGCCGGGCTCCGCTATCTCGGCAGCGCCGGCGAGGGCGGCCCGGTCATCATTGCCGCCGACGATACGAGCGTGAAGGAAGCGCCGGAAGATCCGGGCGGCGAGGTCGTTCCGAACCAGGACAATGTGATCTTCAACGACGCCTCGCAGGCGCTCGAGGCCGCGCCCCGTCAGGGCAGCCTGATCGCCTCCGACCAGGAGCCGGTCGACGTGAACGACATTGCGCCCAATCCGCTTGCCGACAGCGTGGCCGACAACGCGGCCGGGCAGACCGGCGGCGGCGTTGTCGAGCCGCGCCGGGTGCGCACCATCATCGTGCGTCCCGACGGGACGCTTGTCGAGCGCGCGGCGCCCGAGGCGACGGACACGGGCGGCAGCGTGAGCGGCGCAGGCGGTTTCGTGACCGCTTCCCCCGATGATGCGGGAAGCCTCGTTCCGCCCAAAACCGCAAGCGATGCCGGCGCGGCAGCGCCGGGCGAGACGGATACGCCTTCCGTCGCCGACGTGCTGAACGGCGCGACGGATGTGCCGGATGCCGCCGGTCTCGCCGGTCAGGATATCGCGGCAGGCGAAGCGGCGGATGAGCCTGCGGCGCCCGTTGGGGATTTCGGCATCGCCAATGTTCCGATCCCGACGCCGCGGTCGACGACCGGCGGTCCGCCGGCCACGCGACCGCAAGCCGCGCCTGCCGCCCCGAGCCAGCCGGTCGCAACGGCTGCGCCTGCCGCCAGCGCCGCGCCCGCAACGAGCGCCGCGCCGTCGTCGCGCTATGCGATGCAGATCGCCTCGCTGCCGACGGAAGCGGAGGCGCAGCAGGCCTACCGGCGTCTTGCCGCACAATATCCTGCGGTGCTCGGGCGTCGTCCGGTGGAAATCGTCAGAGCCGATATTGCCGAGCGGGGGACCTATTACCGGGTTCGTATTCCTGCCGACAGCCTTTCGGATGCCCTGTCGCTCTGCGAGAGCTTCAAGGCAGCAGGCGGCAGCTGCTTTGTGCCCCGGTAGGCCCGGCTCAGGCGTCTTTCGACGGAAGAAAGCTGTGCATGACGGGCGGGCAAATTTCGCGCTTTGGCGGGAAACCACTATGATTCGCGGATGACCGAGACACGCAAGGCCATGATTCTGGGGTGCGGCGGAACACGCCTCAGCGCGGAG
>NZ_CFHTCS010000156.1:0-9775 GCF_984369615.1 Martelella sp.
CAAACGGCGACCCAGCCCGCCTCGCCGGCGGCGAGGGAGCCTAGCGTCATTCAGGGAAGCTGCAGGCTGATCGTCGATGGCATGACCTATATCGACCGTCGCGGCGACTGCCCGATCTGGATGTCGAATGACGGCACGGGATCGTTCTGGATCAACACCGACCGCGTGAATGACCTGCCCGACTATTTCGCCGAGCTCAGTCCGGAGGGAAATGGCTTCGCCTCGGGCCACTGGAACGGCGAGCCGGGCGCGACCCATGCCCAGGGCTGGCTGGGCGACGATTTCCAGCTGGGCAAGGGCGGGTGCTGGTCGAACAGCCGCGCCACCATCTGCGCGGCGCGCTGACAAAAAGGAAGAGGCCGGTCGTCGTCTGACCGGCCTCAACCCCTCTCCGTCATTTTTCGCCGCCTGCCGGGGCTCACGCCGCCTTTGAAAGGGCGGGGCGTTCCGGTTCGGCCAGCGCCCGGTGGAGCGCGATGATGACCGGATCGAGCGCGTCGCGGTCGACGATGAACTGGACGTCGACATTGCGCGGGCCCTGGCTGGCGCCGATCGCTTCATGCCCGGCGGCGGCAATCGCCTGAAGGCCACGCGTCAGCACCGAAAGGCCGTTGAGGTCCCGGCCGACGACCGAGGCCATGGCGATCGCGCGCGAGGATACCTCCGCCGACGGGCAGCGCTCGGCAAGATCCTTCTCAACGCGGCGCAGCACCTTGAGGGAACTGTCGACATAATGGGTGATCGTGTTGGCGTTGGAGACCTTCGATACGATCCGGACCTTGTGACGGGTCAGTACCTCGAGGATCGCCGCATCATAGCCCTTCACGCCGACCATGTCCTGCTCGAACAGTTCCAGCGCGTAAAGTTCCAGGCCCGTGACGATCTCGACGCCGGGCTTTTCGGCCGGCTGGTCGTCGATCAGCGTGCCCGGATCCTTCGGCTCGAAGGCATTGGTGACGCGCAGCGGCACGGCGGCACGGCGCAGCGTCTTTGCAGCCTTCGGATGGATCGCCTCCATGCCGAGATTGGAAAGCTGGTCGGCGACATCGTAATTGGTGCGGCCGAGCTTGCGCACGGCATCGGCGCCGACAAGCGCCGGATCGGCGGAGGACAGGTGGAATTCCTTGTGAATGATCGCCTCGCTGGCGCCGGAAAGGGCGGCAAGACGCGAGAAGGTCACCTCGGAATAGCCGCGGTCGAATTCGCTCATCAGCCCTTCGATGCACTGAGCATAGCCGGTGACGATCGGCATTTCGCTTGCAAGGTCGATGTCATCGATCCCCTGGCGGATACGGTCATCGAGCGAAAGGTCGCCCTCGTCATGCCAGCCGGAAAGGTCGACGAAGCGTGCATTCACGCCGGCGCGCTTCAAGAGAAGCGTCGTCGCGAAAGCCGAATGCGCCTCGCCGAGGCCCGAGAGCAGCTCACGAATCTGGCTCATATGCTCCGACAGCCGGAAATGGCCGTAGGAGCAGAGGCGCTGCAGATCGATCAGGCAATTGCGAGCGCCGAGAATGCGCTCCTGCACGAAGGCATCGGCGCGCTCGATATCGGCCGGATTGTCCAGCACCTTGAAATGGGCTTCCTTCATGGCGTCGGCGACGCGATCGAGCGCGTCATGCCAGCCATGATGGCTCTGGTTGTTGACGAAAGCGGCATAGACGCCGTTCTCGCCGGTCTTCTTGTGCTCCAGCAGCAGGTTGGTGATGCCGCCAAAGGCGGAGACCACGAAGATCCGGCCGTAAAGCTCGTCCTTCTTGCGGTCGCCGATGATCAGCGTGTCGCTGAGCTCATCGATGCGGGACATGGACGTCCCGCCAATCTTTTCAACAGTATGGGCCATGGGTTCAGGCATTTTCCTCCGCCGGGGCATAGGAACCGTCTTCGCGATGCACTTCGGTACCGGTGACCGGGGGATTGAAGCAGCAGGCCATCACCAGCTCTTCTTCGGAGCGCAGGATATGACGGTCGTGCTCGTTCAGCGCATACATCACGCCGGGCTTGATCTGATGCGTCTCGCCCGTGGCGATATCGGTGATCGAACCCTTGCCGCTGATGCAGTAGACGCTTTCGAAATGGTGCTTGTATTCGAAGGTATGCTCGGAGCCGGCTTCCAGAATGGTGATGTGGAAGGAAAAGCCCATGCCGTCGCCGGCGAGCAGCATGCGGATCGAACGCCATTTGGCGTCGGCGACCACGCGGTCCTTGTCGTTCTCCATGATGTCGTTCAGGTCACGTACAATCATTTTGAATTACTCCGCTGCAATCTGGGTTTTCGACGCGATCGTCTCGCGCACGGCCTCAAGAAGAATATCGAAGCCTTCGCTGAAGGTTTCTTCCGAGGTGGTGAGCGGCGCCAGGACCTTGACCACCTGGTCCTCGTTGCCGGAGGTTTCGATGATCAGGCCATTGTCGAAGGCGCGGGCGCAAATCTCTTCCGCCAGCGCGCCGGTGCCGACGTCGACGCCCTGCATCAGGCCGCGACCTTTCAGCGTCGCGCCCGGGATTTCGGCGGCAATCCGCGACAGCGCGCCGGTCAGGAACGTGCTCTTGTCCGCAAGCTCCTTCTGGAAGGCGCCATCGGCCCAGAATTTCTCGATCGCGACGCGGGCGGTGACGAAGGCATGGGTGTTGCCGCGGAACGTGCCGTTATGCTCGGCCGGGCCGAAGACATCGTGCTCGGGACGGACCAGAACCAGCGCCATCGGCAGGCCGAAGCCGGAGACCGATTTCGCCATGGTGATGATATCCGGCGTCACGCCCATGTCCTCGAACGAGAAGAAATGACCGGTGCGGCCGGAGCCTGCCTGGATGTCGTCGATGATCAGCAGAGCGCCGTGGTTGCGGGCGATCTCGGCCATGCGGCGGACCCATTCGGGAGAGGCGGCGTTGAGCCCGCCTTCGCCCTGCACGGTCTCGAACATGATCGCGGCCGGTTCATCGACGCCGCTGGACGGGTCGGCAAGCATCTGCTCGAGAAGCGCCGCGCTGTCGACGCCCTCGGCATAGTCGTCATAGGGGATGCGCGTCACGCCCGAAGTGTCCATCGAAGCGCCGCCGCGGTGGTAGCCATTGCCGGTCGCGGCAAGCGCGCCCATGGTGACGCCGTGGAAGCCGTTGGTGAAGGCGATGATATTGGTGCGCCCGGTCGACTTGCGGGCGATCTTCATCGCCGCCTCGACGGCGTTGGCGCCGGTCGGGCCGGTGAACATCACCTTGTGGTCCATGCCGCGCGGCTTCAGGATGTGGGTTTCCATCGCCTTCAGGAAATCGCTCTTGGCATCGGTGTGCAGGTCGAGACCCTGGGCGATGCCGTCGGACGCGATGTGCTCGATCAGCGCTTCCTTCATGTCGGCGTCGTTGTGGCCGTAATTCAGCGAGGAACAGCCGGCCAGAAAGTCGATCCAGCGGTTGCCGTCCTTGTCGAAGATCTCCGAGCCGCTGGCGCGGGTGAAGGTGGCCGGCATGCTGCGGCAATAGGAGCGCGCGGCGCTTTCGCGGCGTTTGAAAACATCGTTCTTGATCATGTCCATAGGCATGAGTCGTCCTTTCGCTTGAAGCGATTTTTGAGAAGGAATGGTTCGGGCGTTTGGCTCAGGCGGCATCCGCCAGCGCGCGGGCTTCCGGCAGGGTGATGGTCACCATGTGCTCGGTATCGTGATGCCCGTCGAAATGGGTGTCGCGCTCGTAATGCGGCTCGTCGGCCAGCTTTCCGCCGAGCGCGCGCGTGAAGCTCTTGAAGAGGCCCCAGGAGGCGTCGTTGTCTTCGGTGATTGTCGTCTTCAGATGGGTGATGTCGTCGCAGACATCCCGTTCGATCAGTTCGAACAGCATCTTCTTGCCAAGGCCGAGACCGCGCGCCTTTTCGCCGACGGCAACCTGCCAGACGAACAGTTCCTGCCTGGCGGGAATGAGGTGGCCGGAGATCCAGCCGACGATCTCTCCGTCGAGTTCCGCGACAACACAGGTATCGGCGAAATGTTCGGCCTGAATGAGATTGCAATACATCGAATTTTCGTCGAGCGGCTTGCAGCTCTTCACGAGCGACCAGATCTGGGCCCCGTCCGCTGCAGTTGGCTTGCGCAGGCGGGGCATGCTGGATCGGGGCTTGGCAACATTCCGGGACATCGTATGACCTCGTTTCGATTAGTTAGGCTTCCTAAGTAAATAACTCTGTCGGAAACATCAACCCTTAGGCGGGCATCGTCACAAAACCATAAAAATGAGCAAAAACAGCAAAATCAGCCGAAAGCCTATGAATCTCAAGGGGCTCTGAAGATTCACAATGACTAATTATTTATCTCGTTTTTTTGCTGTTGAAGGCGTTTTCCTTCGTGCAATAATGGAGACATGACGACGACACCCGTTGACCGCGTTGATCAGAGCCTGATCGCCCTCAGGCGGATTCTCCGCGCCACTGAAAATTACGAACGCGATCTGGCGCAGTCGGCGCGGCTGACGCCGGCGCAATTGCGCGTGCTGCAGATCGTCGAGGAGCGTGGCAGCGTGACGCCGAAGGCGCTGGCGACCCAGATGGGCATCCGCCAGGCCTCCGTCACCACGCTGGTCGACAAGCTCGTCACGCGCGGCATGGTGGAGCGGGTGCCGTCGAGGACAGACCGCCGACAGACCAATGTCACGGTCACCGATGCAGGCCGCGCCATGGTCGAAAGCGCGCCGGACGCTCTCCAGCAGCGCTATGTCCAGGCCTTCGAATCGCTGAAGGACTGGGAACAGGCCCAGTTGATCGCCTCGCTCGAGCGCGTCGCGACCATGCTCGACGCCGAGGGCATCGATGCCTCGCCGGTGCTGGCGACGGGCGAACTGCACGCGGAAAAGCGTCCACGCTGAAATGTTCTGCGGTCGGAGGCCTTGGACGCCGTGCGTCCGAATGGACGCACAAAGGGCGATGCGCTAGGTCGCAAATTCCCAGCGCAAGGCGTTGACGCGGAAATCCGTCATTGTGGTCTGTTCCGGCAGCAAGCCGTCGCTGTTTCGCAAAGCGAGCCCGATATGACGGTCCGCCTGCGCCGTGACCGCCAGATAGAGGGTGACGAAAAGCCGCCGCGCCACATCCGCCGGCCAGTCCGCCGGCAGCGCTTGCGCCGGAAGGCGCGGATCGGCAAGGGCGGCGGCGCGGAAATGGTCTACGAGCCTCAGTCTCAGCGCCAGCGCGATGGCGCCGTCGGGCGGCAGGCCGGCGGCGAGCGCGGCCTGGACCGGAGAAAAGGCCTCGATGAAATCGCGATAGGCGGCATTGACGGCCTCAAGCGGCCAGAGCCTTCGGGCGAGATCCCGAAGGCTCTCGGCGCCCGCAAGCGTCTCCGTCGCCAGCACGGTGCCGTCCTCCGGGCCTGCGGCGCCTTCCGGGGCGAGCGCTGCCTCCGGGCCGATGCGGACCCAGCCTTGCGGCAGGTCGCGCGCGCCGAGCGCCAGCAGGAGGCCTTTCGGCGGCGGCGGCGGCGCATAAAGGATTTCGGCGGCGCGACCAAATTCCCGTTCAGCGGCCTTGGTCAGTCGGTAATAGCTCTTGCGCCCGATGCGCTCTCCCGTCAGCCGTCCATTCTCGACGAGACGCGAAACCGCGGTGCGCACCAGGCTTTCGGAAATGCCTTGAGCAGCGCAGCTTTCGATCAGCGTGCCCATCCACAAGGTGCCGCCGCGCGGCGCGGCGACATCGCCATAAAGCGTGACGATGAAACTGCTGGCACGCGGGCTGCCTGTGCCCAGGATGTCCTGGATCGTCCCTCTTTCGCCCTCTTCAAGGCCCGATGCTTTGCCCATGTCCTCCTGCCTCTGAAAGGTCACCGTCGCAGAATGCCGCAGCGCGGTCTGCCCCTTATAGGCCGAGCCCGCGCCGATCGCCAGTAAGGCCGGCCGACGCACGCTTGCGCTTTTGCGATCCGCTGCTATCGTTTGGGCGTATTACGCAGCATGTTGGTTTTCATGCGCGCGGCGTTGACGGCGTCTCGCGGATCGGGAGGTTGGATTGGCCGAACATTCGGGACCGCGCGAGCCATCGCGCCTGTCCATCACGGTCGAGCGTTATCCGGCGACATCGCGCATCCTGCACTGGCTGATCGCCGTGCTGGTGCTTGCGACATGGCCGCTCGGCATGGTCATCAAATTCGTCAAGAACGAGGTGTCGCTCGATTTCTACATGATCCATGAAAGTCTCGGCTTTCTGGTGCTGTGGCTGATGCTCTTGAGGGTCGGCAACCGCCTGCTGACGCGCAAGCCCGAGCAAGACGGGCCACGGATCGAACGGATTGTCGCGGCATCTGTCCACGGACTGTTTTACCTGTTTCTGATCATCATGCCGTTGAGCGGCTTTCTGGCAACCAACGCGCACGGCTTTCCCTTCAGCTGGTTCGGCGTGCTGCCGATCTGGAGCCCGATTGGCAAGGCGCCCGATATCGCCTGGACGCTGTCGGCGATCCATCTCGCCAGCGCCTGGATCCTCGCCGTCCTGTTCGTGCTTCATATGGGCGCGGTGCTGATGCACCACGTGATCCGGCGCGACTTCACCCTTTACCGGATCCTGTAAGACATGAATACAATCGCCATGAGCGACGCCGTCTGGCAGCGGCTTGTCTCGCGTCGCGTCGGAGAAGCGGTCTCGGGCGAGGACCCTGCGATGGCGCTTTACCGGCCGATCGCCGGCGCAAGCGGCCGGTTCGTCATCGCCCAGGTCGGCCAGTCGCTCGACGGGCGGATCGCCACGCCGTCAGGCGATGCGATGGATGTCTCCGGCCCCGATGGCCTTGCCCACCTGCATCGCTGCCGCGCGCTGGTCGACGCGGTGATCGTCGGCGTCAACACGGTGACGGCCGACAATCCCCGCCTCTCCGTCCGGCTTGTCGAAGGCCCATCGCCGGTGCGCGTGGTCATCGATTGCAACGGCGCCCTTGATGGCAGCGAGGGCCTGTTTCACGACGGCGGCGCGCCGGTGATCGTGGCGGTGAGCGCCGACGCGCCCGAGAAAGGCCTGCCCAACGCCGAGACGCTGCGTCTGCAACCTTCCGGAAATGGTCTGGCAACGGCGGCCATTCTCGATGCGCTGGCCGCGCGCGGGCTTCGCCGTATCCTTGTGGAAGGCGGCGCACGCACGATCGCCCGCTTTATCGAGGAGAGGCAGGTTGATCGCCTGCATGTCGCGATTTCGCCGCTGATCATCGGCGCCGGGCCGAGCGGCATCAATCTGGTCCCGGTCGCGCGGCTTGCCGATGCGCGGCGTCCGTCGGCGGCGGTCTACAATCTGGGCAGCGATATCCTGTTCGATTGCCCGCTTTCAGACCGGCAGGGCCAGTAGGTCCGTGTGGCCAACCATGCAATGACTGTCGGGCTTCTCGATCGCGGCGAGCCGGAAGGCGATCCAGTCGTCGATATCGGCCGTCGTCATCCCGCCGATTTCCTGCAATGGCTGGCGGAACCCTTCGATGAAGGCCCTCTGAAGCTGGGCGTTGTCACGCGAAAGATGCCAGGGGCTGTCGGCCGTTTCAACCCGGAAACCATGATCGCCGAAGAGCGCCGCAAGGCGCGCCGCCGCTTCGGGCCCGAGCGCCACGCCAAAACCCTTGTCCGTCTGCTGGTGCCGGTTGAAGGCGGAGACCATCGTCTCATCCAGCGGATGAGCCTCCGACCAGGCGATGCGGCCGTCGTAGTTGAGCGCAGCGTAAAGCCCGACCGAGCAGGCGGCGAGCCGCTCGGCAAACCGGGCCGAGAAATCCTCCGAGCAGAGATCGAACAGCGCTGACGCCGTGACGATTGCGGCGTCTTCCAGCGGCAGCCCGACAAGATCGTTGAGGTCGTGCCTGCGCAGGGACACGCCGGCATGGGCCTTGATGCGGCGTTTGGCCTCTTCGAGAAGCAGAGGGTCGTTGTCGAGCAGCAGCCAGTTCCTGTCAGCGGGCACGGCATGCGCCAGGCATCGAAGCGTCGAGCCGGTCCCGCATCCGATATCGATGACGAGGGACTTCTCGGCGCCTGAAAGGTGGCGGGCAAATGCGGCGACAAGCGTTTCGTCCCGGGCGGCCCTGTCCGCCGGTTCGCGCAGGGTCAGCCAATCGGCGTCAAAACTCATGTCAGCTCCTCCAGCATGTCCGAAACAATGCGGCCGGTTTCCTCCCAGCGCGGAAGCGCGCTTCCCGCGCGGCGGGCTGCCTCCATCTTGCTGCGGCGCATGTCGGGATCGGCGATCAGGCTTCGCAGGGCAGCGGCAAAGGCGTCGACGTCATCGACGTTCACGAGAAAGCCTGCCTCCTCGGGCACCACGTCGGGCACCGCTCCGGCCCGGCAGGCAATGATCGGCAGTCCGTGCGAAAGCGCCTCGGCGAAGACCATGCCATAGCCCTCATAGCGGCTGGCGAGGGCGAAGACGTCGGCCCCTGCATAAAGCGGGCCCGTCTCCTCCACTGCACCGGCAAGGCGGACCCGTCCGCCAAGGCCCAGCGCCTCGATCTGCCGTTCGATCGCCGCCGCGGTTTCGCCATCGAGGTTGCGGCTGCCGGCAATCGTTGCGGTCCAGGCAAGGTCTTCGACCCGTTTCAGCGCGGCAACGAGGATGTCGTGCCCCTTGCGCGGCGTCAGCGAGCCGATGGAAAGAACATGCGGCGCGCCGGCGCTTGTGCGTGCCTGCGGCGCGGGATCGGTGCCGGGCACGGCGACGGTAATCCTGTCGCGGCTGGTTGCGAAACCCCGTTCCAGCTCCCGCGCCGTTTCGGGCGAGGTGACGACAATCTGGCGGGCATGTTCGAGCGCGCGGGTCTCGCATTGCCGAAAGGTCTCGACCCGCTCGCGCGACAGGCCGGTTTCGAGCGCCAGCGGATGATGCACCAGGGCGACGAGTTTCAGTCGATCGCCTTGCCGCGCTGCAAAGTCGTCCAGAACGCCGAAGGCAAGGCCGTCGATCATCACCAGCGTGTCGTCGGCAAGCGCGCAGAGCGCCTGCTCCGCCGCCCGTCTGACGCCGTCCGCCGGTTCGGGAAAACCGTCGCCGAGCGGCAGGAGATCGATCTGCCAGCCGGCATCTTCAAGCGCCGCGATCAGCCGCCGGTCATAGCCATAGCCGCCGGTTCGAAGCTGAAGATCCCCGGGATAGGCGAAGACAAGCCTCACAGATCCGCCTCGTACCAGCCGCGCGCTGCGTGGGATTCGTGCAGCGTGACGCGGATCTTGCGGATTCTGCCGCTGCCCGGCCCCAACCTGCCTTCCGCAACCGCTTCGGCAAGTTGGTCGAAGATATATTTGGCAATCACCTCGGTTGTGGTCACCTTGCCGGAAAAGGCCTGCAGTTCGTCGAGGTTCTGATAGTTGAGCGGCTTCAGGGCATCGCCAAGCACCGTGGTCGCCGCGCCGATATCGACCGCCAGGCCGTCCTCGTCCAGATCGGCGGTGAAGAATGCCGCATCGGTGACGAAGGTCGCGCCGTGCATGGCCTGGGCGGGCCCGAAGACCGGACGGGGAAGGGAATGGGCGATCATGATGTGATCGCGAACCTCGACAGCAAACATGTTTGTTTTCCTCAATAGCGGATGCGGTGGCAGAGCGTCTCGGGAGACGACAGGATGGCGGGATAGGCCGCCTTAAGCTCCCCGAATGAAGTGTCGCCCGAAATCAGCGCGTCAAGGCGGGCGTCGGCAAGAAGCTGCAGCGCCTTTTCCATGCGCCGGGCAAATGTCCAGCGGGCGCGGTGTGAGGGCGGCAGCGAACCGACCTGGGAACTGACGATGGAAAGCCGCCGCGCGTGAAACGGCCCGCCGAGCGGGATGGAGGC
>NZ_CFHTCS010000157.1:0-9775 GCF_984369615.1 Martelella sp.
CGTCCGGCGACCGGCGCGCGTTCCGGCCGCAAGCGGGCGAAATGGAAACCGGGTAAACAGCAAGCATGAGGACAGACCGAGGCCGACCAAAAACTGCCGGTTTCACAACACTACCAGAGCAAAGGGAAGAAAAATGGTGGGTGATGTAGGTCTCGAACCTACGACCCGCTGATTAAGAGAAAATGATTTCATCGATAAGACACTGAAACCA
Source organism: Martelella sp. (assembly GCF_984369615.1). NCBI lineage: Bacteria > Pseudomonadati > Pseudomonadota > Alphaproteobacteria > Hyphomicrobiales > Aurantimonadaceae > Martelella > Martelella sp. Next base: position 212 of record NZ_CFHTCS010000157.1, read on the forward strand.
AAAGAATCCGGTTTCCAATGTCTGAACAACTGGGCCACCATTTCTGCGGAACAAAGCATGAATTGGGAACTCCGATCAGGGGCCTTCATAAAAGGGTCCAGCCTGTGCTTCATCATGTGGAGATACCATGAAGGCAAGGTTTCGTCCCACCAGATAGTTCAAGCCATCTCTCGTACCTCCGGGCGCCCGCCACGACCGATTACGTCAGGATGGCATCAATAGGCAGGCGCCACGAAAGAAGCCCCAGTTTCGGCGGAGCTCACTGAATACCGAGCCTGCGCAAAGTACTCGCGTCCTGTCCCCCAGTTTTCGCGCAGCGGTCGCTTTTCCGGAGGCCTGGAACCAAACTCGCCGGGGTCAACAACAACCTCAATGGCTCCTTCCTGCGGATCGATCACGATCATATCGCCATTTCGGATGCGCGAAATCGGGCCATCGGCAGCCGCTTCCGGCGTCACATGGATGGCGGCAGGAACTTTGCCCGAAGCGCCCGACATCCGCCCGTCGGTCACAAGCGCGACCCTGAACCCGCGGTCCTGCAGAGACCCCAACGCGGGCATCAGCTTGTGAAGTTCGGGCATGCCACAGGCTTGAGGCCCCTGGAATGGCAAGACGGCAACAAAGTCGCAATCGAGGTCACCGCGGGCGTATGCCTCAAGCAGTTCAGCCTGAGAAACAAAGACCCGAGCCGGCGCGGTTATAGCGCGATGTTCGGGTAGAACCGCCGAAACCTTCATCACGGCGCGGCCGACAGTGCCAGAAAGCACAGAGAGCCCGCCTGTCTTCTGAAACGGCGCTGCCACCGGCCGCAGAACGGTTTCGTCTGCGGATGCCGAGGCGGCCGGGCGCCATGCGAGTTGACCGTCATCAAGCCAGGGCTCGCTGGTATATGCGTCGAGACCCTCTCCCATGATCGTCACCGCGTCTTCATTCAATAGTCCGGCAGACAGCAGGGAGGAGATCAGATAGCCGACGCCGCCGGCTGCATGGAAATGATTGATATCGGCCTTGCCATTCGGATAGGCCCGCACGAGAAGCGGAACAACCGCAGAGATATCCGCGAAATCATCCCAGGTCAGGATGATACCGGCGCAGCGCGCCATCGCGACCAGATGCATGGTGTGATTCGTGGAGCCCCCGGTGGCAAGAAGCCCGACAATGCCGTTGACGAAGGCGCGCTCGTCGAGCACGCGACAGAGCGGCACAGCCTGGTTGCGCGGCGGAGCGATCGCGATCACTCTCTCGGTGGCCGCCGCCGTCAGTGCGTCGCGCAGCGGGGTATTGGGATTAACGAAACTCGACCCCGGCAGGTGTAACCCCATAAACTCCATTAGCATTTGGTTGGAATTGGCCGTGCCGTAGAATGTGCAGGTTCCCGCCGAATGATAGGACTTGACCTCGGCGTCGAGAAGCGCCGACCGATCAACCTTTCCCTCCGCATAGAGCTGACGAATGCGTGATTTTTCCGGGTTGGACAGCCCGGTGGGCATTGGCCCTCCCGGCACGAAAACCGCCGGCAAGTGCCCAAACCCAAGTGCGCCCATCACAAGACCCGGAACGATCTTGTCGCAGACGCCGAGATAGAGTGACGCATCGAAGGCGTTGTGGCTCAAAGCAACAACCGTGGCGAGCGCGATAGCGTCACGACTGAAGAGCGATAGCTCCATTCCATCGGCGCCTTGGGTGATGCCATCACACATTGCTGGAACACCACCAGCGACCTGAGCGATCGCTCCGTTCTTTCGAGCTGCATTACGGATCAGCGCCGGGAATTGCTCAAATGGCTGGTGTGCGGAAACCATATCATTATAGGCTGTAACAATCGCGATGTTCGGGATATTTGCCGCAAGCAAAGCACGTTTTTCCGACGCCTCCGACGCTGCCGCGACATGGGCCAGGTTGGCGCAGGCAAGCTTGCTGCGATTGCGGCCGGCCTGCGCTGCCTTCTCCATGGACTTCATATAGCTCGCCCGCGACCTCATGGACCTTTCAACGATACGGTCGGTAATGCTTCGAATGGCATCGTGGGTGTTCATCACGTTTCCTCTTTCATGGCAGAGCCGATCCAATCCGGGCTCAAGAAATTCTTCTCACCTACTTGTAATTTTTGTTGACTACATGTCAATACGCACTTAGCGTTAGTCAAATTCGATAACCGGCATGACGTCGCTGGGGAGGAGATCCCAGTTCGAAATGACGAAAGAACCGGACGGAGGCCCTCCGTCGGGATGGCAGTGTTTTGCCTGATAAGAGGAAAGTGCATACCGTGAAGATGGCACCTAAAAAGGATCGACGCATCGTAACGCTGGGCAACGCGTTTCTCGACACGATCGTCTACCTGCCCAGACTGCCGACGGAACCTTGCAAGTTCCGCGCGACGGATGTGCGTCGTACCGGCGGCGGCATCGCGGCAACGGCTGCCTGCGCGGTGGCAAGGCTGGGCGCCGAAGCCAACTACTGGGGCCGGCTGGGCGAAGATGAGACAGGTGACCAGATCATTGCCCGCCTGCGCCAATTCGGCGTTCGCACAGAGACTGTTCGACGTGTCGCAGGCGGAGTGAGCCCAGTCGGCACGGTACTTGTTTCGCCCGGTGGCGAACGCATGGCCTTCGGTTTCATCGGCCGCGACCTCGGTAATGAGGCAGCATGGCTGCCGCTTGGTGAACTCGATCATGTCGACGGCGTACTGGCCGACTACAGCTGGTGGCAGGGTGCGGCCGCAATCTTCGCCGCGGCACGGGAACGAGGCGTCGTCACGGTGCTGGATGCAGATGTCGGCGACATGGACGCGGTGCGACAGCTGCTCCATCTGCCGGATCATATCGTCTTCTCCGCAGCTTGCCTTGCCGCTCTGACCGGCTGCAAGAGCATAGAGAATGCCCTAGCCGTTGCCGCAACGATGTGTCGCGGCGTGGTTTCCGTGACGGACGGCAGCCGCGGTTTCTTCTGGCTCGACAATGGCATGGTCAGAAACCTCCCGGCCTTTACGGTCGAGGCGATCGACACCAATGGCGCCGGAGACATATTTCACGGCGCGTTCACCCTTGGCCTTGCTGAAGGTCTATCGATCAAGGAAGCGGCGCGTCTTGCCAGCGCGACAGCGGCGCTCAAATGTGCGCGTGGAAGCGGCTGGGAAAGTATTCCTGATCGCGCCGCCGTCAATCAATTGCTCGGGGAGAATGCGTAATGGCAATATCACCCGGAAAATACTGGGGGCTGCGCCGGCTCGCCGGCAACGATGGCCGTTTTCGCATCCTTGCCATGGATCAGACGGGCCCGATCGTCAATCCGATCAAGGCTATCCGCAAGCTGGAACAGGCGCCATTTGAAGATGTGGCAGCCGTCAAGCGCATGCTCGCGCGTCACCTTGCGCCCCATGCATCTGCCGTACTGATCGATCCTCCCCTGGGCTATGCCGCCAGCATACGCGACATCCCGGCCGAAAAGGGACTCCTGATCGCCAATGAATGGGCCACCTGGGAGGTGACCGATACCGGCCGCAAGTCATCGAGCATTCCCGGATGGGACCCGGCTCTCATCCGCCGGATCGGCGGGGACGCGGTCAAGGTCAACCTCTGGTACCGGGCTGATGCTTCGGCCGATGTGAGGGCTCATCAGCTTGCCTATCTCGACGCGATGAAAACCGCCTCCCGTCTCAACGACATACCCTTTGTGCTTGAGTTCCTTGTCTATCCCTTGCCCGGCGAAAGCGCCGCCGCCTTTGCGCGAAGGCGCGTTGAACTGGTTTCAGGCTCATTCACGGACGAGGAGGTCATGAATCCGGACGGCGTCGATCTCTACAAGCTCGAACCGCCGATCCCCACCTTCGACGTGCCGGATCCCGATGGTCCTCATGCCCTTGCCGCGCAGGCCGCCTTCGACCGCATGGCGCGTCATGTCCATCGCCCCTGGGTGCTTCTCAGCGGAGGAGCAAGCCCGGAGGATTTCCTGCGGTTGCTTACCTTTGCCTATCGCGCCGGCGCCAGCGGTTATCTTGCCGGACGCGCGATCTGGGCCGGGGCCTTCAGCCGCTTCCCCGATCTCGCCGCCATGGAACGCTCGATGCGGGAGGAGGCGCCGCAATTTATGGAGCGGTTCAACCGCCTGACGGAACGACAAGCGACGCCCTGGACGGACCATGCGCAGTGGCAGGGGCGGGTCGACATGGAGCCTGACGGCGAAGCGTTCGCCATGCTCTATCCGGCCTCTGCGGGGCACTATCAAACGGGGCGAAGCCTGTGACCTATCTTGATTTCAGCGGCGTGTTGTCGAGAACTGATCTTCTGATCAGGGGCGCGGAGCTGACGATCGCGATCTCGCTGACGGCGATGATTTTCGCGCTTGTCATCGGCCTTTGCTGCGCAAGCATGCTGCTCAGTCCCTTAAAGCCGTTGCGCTTCATCGTGCTTGGCTATGTCGAGGTCATCCGCAACACGCCCTTCATCGTGCAGGTTTTCCTGGTCTATTTCGGTCTGCCTTCGCTCGGCATCCGGTTAACGCCGCTGACGGCCGCGATCCTTGCCATGTCGATCTATGGCGGCGCCTATACCAGCGAAATTATCCGTTCCGGCATCCAGAGCATCGCCAAGGGCCAGATAGAGGCTGGGCGTTCCCTCGGCATGTCGCCGTTGCAGATTTTCCGCTACATCGTTCTGAAGCCCGCGTTTTCGGCGATTTTTCCGTCGCTTGCCTCCCAGTTCGTTCTCTTGCTCCTGTCATCGAGCGTGGTCTCGGCGATCTCGGTGCCGGAACTGACCGGCGTCGGAAATGACATCCAGGGCATGACGCTGCGGAACATGGAAATCTACCTGGTGATCGCCGTCATCTATGTCGGGATTGTCGCAGTCCTCAAGCTCGGATGCCTGGCATTCGAACGCATCGTGTTTCGATTCAAGTATCTGGGGCGCTAAGGCAAAATGTTTCAGCAATTCAGCCTTCACCATGTTCAGTTTATGCTCGTCGGATTGAGCTGGACCATTCTGCTCGCGGCGGTCGGGCTGATCGGCGGTTCGCTCGCGGGAGCGGTCCTGACCTTGATGCGGATATCCAGGTACCGGCTGGCGAGCGCCTTCGCGCGGGCCTACATATTCGTCATCCAGGGAACGCCGCTTCTTGTCCTGCTCTTCATCGCCTATTTCGGAGCTACCTATATCGGCTTCGACGTGCGCCCGATCGTGGCCATTTCCGTTGCCTTCTCGTTCTATGCGGCGGCCTTTCTTGGGGAAATCTGGCGCGGCGCCATCCAGTCGGTCCCCGTTGGCCAGAGCGAGGGCGCTCACGCTCTGGGGCTCAGCGGCCCAGACACCATGGTTCATATCATCGCCCCGCAGGCCATCCGGATTGCGACGCCGGCGACCGTCGGCTTCTTCGTGCAGCTGATCAAGAATACCTCGCTGGCTTCGGTCGTCGGCATTATCGAGCTCACGCGCACGGCTCAGATCGTCAGCAACGCAACCTTCAAGCCGCTCGAGGTCTATCTCACGGCGGCCGCTTTCTATTTCCTGATCTGCTTTCCCATCACGCTTGTCAGCCGCCACCTTGAACGGCGCCTGGCGCAATCATGATCGTCAAAGGAGGAGTAAAAGATGATCAAATTCGTAAAGGCCATTGCGGCCACAACAATAGCGCTGGCTGCACTGACAACCGCCAGTCTTGCCCAGTCCACCACCAACACGCTCGACAAGATTATCCAGAGCGGCAAGCTGGTGGTTGGCATTTCGCTGTCAACGCCACCCTATGGTATGACCGATTCCCAGATGCAGCCCGCAGGCTTCGACGTTGCCGTCGCCAAGCTTCTCGCCAGGGATCTCGGCGTCGAGCTTGAAATCGTCGATCAGGTTTCCCAGGCGCGCATTCCGAATTTGACCAGCGGCAAGGTGGACATTCTCGTCTCCTCTTTCGGCGTCACGGCCGAGCGCGCCAAGACGGTGATGTACACGAATTCAATCTATGTCGACGAGCAGATGGTGCTGGCGCCGGCATCCTCGGATATCGCCAGCCTCGAAGATCTCGTCGGCAAGCGCGTCGGCGTGACCCGCTCGACGACCAACGACACGCTGATCACCGAAAAGGCGCTCGAGGGCACCAATATCCAGCGTTTCGAGGATGACGCCGCAACAAATCAGGCGCTGTTTACCGGCCAGGTCGACGCCATCGTCTCGGGCGTCGCCGCCGCCAATGCGATCAGCCAGCAGACGGACAAGTTTGCCCGCAAATTCGCGGTGCGACAGTCCCCGATGGGCATTGGCGTGCGTCGCGGCGATTTCGATCTTCGCCAGTGGCTGAACACCGACATCATGCTTCTGTGGAACGCTGGCGAACTTCAGGCAGCGCAGAAAGAGTGGCTCGGCCTCGTCAACGAAAAACTGCCGGTTTTTTGATTGACGAAAGAGGTTCCGCGCCGCGCGCGGAACCTTCCAATGAAAGCATTGTTCCCGAAAGGTTTATCATGACCAGAATGACACTTCGCCAGCTTCTCGATCACGCTGCCGAACATGACTATGGCGTTCCCGCATTCAGCGTAACGACAATGGAGCAAATGATCGCGGTCATGGATGCCGCCCGCAGCGTCGATGCTCCGGTGATCCTGCAGGTCGGCACGAAAGCCCGTGCCTATGCCGGAGACATCATGATCGAGAGTCTGTTTATGGCGATCGAAAAAATGTATCCGGACGTGCCGATGGTCGTGCACCAGGATCACGGAAACTCGCAAGCCACCTGCGCGACGGCTCTGCAGCACAAATTCACTTCGGTGATGATGGATGGTTCGCTCGGCATCGATGGCAAGACGCCTTCAGACTACGAGTACAACGTCTCGGTGACCGCGCAGGTCAGCGCCCTGGCGCATTGGATGGGTGCATCCGTCGAGGGCGAGATCGGTGTACTTGGAAAGCTCAAAGACCGCTCCGACAGCCGGCTCCTGACCGATCCCGATCAGGCCGTCGCCTTTGCCAGAGCCACTGGCGTCGATGCATTGGCGATCGCCATGGGCACCTCGCACGGCGCCTACAAGTTCGACCGCAAACCGGACGGCGAAGTTTTGGCAATGGACCTGCTGGAAGAAATCCACCGCCGCCTGCCGGACACGCATCTCGTCATGCATGGTTCGTCCTCTGTTCCGCAGGAGCTTCAGGACATCATGAACAAATACGGCGCGGACATTCCCCAGACGTGGGGTGTTCCGATCGAGGAAATCCAGCGCGGAATTCGGCATGGCGTGCGCAAGGTCAACATCGACACCGACAATCGCATGGCACTGGTCGGCCAGATCCGCCGCGTCCTTCAGGAAGACCGACGGGAGTTCGACATCCGCAATCTCGTCAAACCGGGGATGGAGGCGATCACCAAGCTCAGCCGCCAGAGACTGGAAGATTTCGGCACGGCAGGCAAGGGTTCGAAGATCAAGGTCATTTCGATGGCCGATATGGCAAAGCGCTACCAGTCTGGCGAACTGGCGCCCAAGGTAAGGTCCTGAAGCTGGATCATGGAGGAGTTGTCGATGAAGAGCACGGCCAACACTGCGGACGCCATCGTCGAGGCGCGGAAACTGAACAAGTATTTTGGTGCGTTCCACGCGCTCAAGGATATTGATCTTTCCGTATCACGGGGAGAAACCATCGTTATCTGCGGCCCCTCCGGTTCCGGGAAATCGACGCTGATACGCTGTCTCAATGCGCTTGAGCCCTATCAGGAGGGCAATCTGGCTGTTGCCGGCACGACACTCGACGGCACGCGGAAATCCACCGATCGTGTTCGAAGACGCACAGGGATGGTGTTCCAGAACTTCAACCTTTTTCCGCATATGTCGGTTTTGCAGAACTGCATGATCGCACCCATGAAGGTGAAGGGTCTGCCGCGCGAAGACGCGCGCAAGATCGCGATGAAATTTCTGGAACGCGTTCGCATTCCCGAACAGGCGGAGAAATACCCTGCGCAGCTTTCGGGCGGCCAGCAACAGCGCGTTGCGATCGCAAGGGCTCTGTCAATGAACCCCGAGGTCATGCTTTTCGATGAGCCGACTTCCGCGCTCGACCCCGAGATGGTGCGTGAGGTTCTCGACACCATGGTCGGTCTCGCCAAGGAAGGCAGCACCATGATCTGCGTGACGCATGAAATGAACTTCGCCCGGGAGGTCGCCGACCGCGTCATCTTCATGGATTGCGGCTCCGTGGTCGAGGTCGCACCGCCGGATGCCTTCTTCCGGACTCCGCAGACGGAACGGGCCAGGAATTTTCTGTCGCAGATCCTGCATTGAGAACGCTCCCTCACCACCGTTTACGAGCGGCGGGAGTACTCTTTCCCTTTGGGGAGGCGATCTTCCGACCGCTGCGGAGTCGTCTTGCAGACGGTTTCCAGACACATCACCCTGGGAACAACTTTAGTGTTCTTCCGAGCCAGTGTCCGTGCTTGATGTGTCTTCGCGGACCTTTTCCAGATGCTGAGCGTCGAGGACGGCGGCGCGAGCCTGCAGCAGATGATATCTCATATAACCGCTGGCGGCCTCGCCGTCCTCCGCCGCAATGGCTTTCAAGATGCTGGCATGCTCTTCGATGATGCGCATCCGACGCGTCGGGGGGCGACCGCGCGCCAGCTCGAGGCCGATATTCATCGCGCCCTTCACAGGAAAGCGCAGGGTTGCCAGTATATCGACAAAATACTTGTTTCCGCTGGCGTCGGCGATAGCAGTGTGGAAAGCAGAGTCCTGTTCCAGACCAAGCTCCCCTGCCGCAATGGCCCGCTTCAGCTCTTCCAGGGTATCGGTGATGCGATCGATATCCGAATGCGTGCGCCGCTGAGCTGCAAGCCTCGCAACCTCAACCTCAAGGACGATACGTGGCTCGAACGAGCGGATGTAGTTGGAGAGTTGCGATACGTCCGCCAGTTCAGTCAGCCGATTCGAGGGCCGGGTCGACACAAAGGTGCCGATTCCGCGTTTTGGATGGACCAAGCCATCTGTCGTAAGCCTCAATAACGCTTCGCGCACGACAGGCCGCGATACACCGAAAGCATGCGACAGTTGGGCCTCCGAGGGTAGTTTGTCGCCTGCCGAAAACTCCCCCGTGGTGATCTGCGAGAGAATTTGCGTATAGACCGAGTCCGCAAGACGGTTCTTTTGTGTCGGAGTAATCTTAAGTTGCGCCATAACGTAGCCTATCATCGCAGCAAACGACCAACAATATGATTAGGTTAGTCTGCTCAATCTAGCCTCAAAGCGGCGCTGTCCAAACCTACGAGTCAAAGCCACTTCGGCAAAGTCACGGCAAGCGATTGCAATGGAGCGCTTGTAGCCACAGGCAGGGCAAACCCTGCCATTCGGCCAAATCATGCTTTCCGACAAACAGCGGCAATGGTCTTCGTCCCTAAATGCTATGATCATGTCTTGGACGGTGCGAATATTGGAAAGCGTGGCGAAAGTCGTTTCTGGCATCACTATCTCCTGTAATCTTTGACCGCAGAATCGCGTTGAACGCTCGATTTGGAAAGGACCTTGTCGCGCCAAGACCACGGAAGAGATCGAATAGCCCCTTCGACAGAAATTGTGGTATTTTCTTCAGGCCCACGGGC
>NZ_CFHTCS010000158.1:0-9760 GCF_984369615.1 Martelella sp.
TCACATTGTTGTCGACCGTGTAGTTCTTGTGCCGGTCGGATTTCATCGAATAGGGAGCGGCGCGCTGTTCGGCGAAATGGATGATCGCGTCCGGCTTTTCCGCGGCGAGCCATTTCTTCAGGATCTCGTAGTCCTTGGCCAGATCGATCAGGTGGAAATGAATCCTGCGACCGGTCTCGGCGTGCCAGATGCGGGTGCGCTCCTGGATGGAGTCCATCGGCGTCAGCGACTGGACGCCGAGTTCGGTGTCGATCCAGCGCCGCGACAGGTTGTCGATGATGTGGATTTCGTGTCCGGCATCAGACAGATGCAGCGATGTGGGCCATCCGATGAACCCGTCTCCGCCCATAACCGCAATTTTCATGGAACCACTCCGATCCGTTTTGTCATGCAGTGAAACTCGGTGTTAACCGAAACCAGTATGACATAAATGCAATGTTTTTTTTACGCAATCTCTTCAAATACCGCCGCAGAGACCTTTCCGATCTTGCTTTCGTCATTGCGAAGCCGCCTTGCACTGGACTAGGACACGACGCAGAACGACGAGACGAGGTTTGAGATGACCGACAAAAGCGGCGGAAATGTACCGGATTTGAGCGGCAGGCTCGAAGGCGGTGAACATCGTCTGCATCAGCGGGTCTATTATGAGGACACTGATTTTTCAGGCATCGTCTATCACGCCCGCTATCTCCATTTCCTCGAACGCGGCCGGACCGATTACCTGCGCTGCCTCGGCGTCGAACAGAGCACGCTGCATACGATCGACGAGGAGGGCCTCGCCTTTGCCGTGTACCACATGGACCTGAAATTCATCCGGCCGGCGCGCATGGACGACATTCTGGAGATCACGACTAGAACGACGAAGGCGACCGGCGCGCGCATGGTGCTTGCTCAGACCATTTCGGCGAACGGCATAGTGTTGACGACGGCGACCGTCACCGTGGTCGTCATCAACAAGCATGGCCGCGCGCGCCGGTTGCCGGACGACCTTGCGGCGACACTGCTGCTCGAGGCCAGCGGCGGCCAGGCCTGAGCTTGCCGCATCGGGCTTGATAAAACATGAGTATTATGTGAAGGAATTCAGCCATCGCCCTGCGACGGCGTGATCTTTGGCTGTCTCCATGGTTTTCAGGGGCTTTGGCCCTCCTGGTAACCGAGCGTTAACCATGATCATGTTTCATGCGAGCAGCGGGATTTCGGGATTTTTTGCCTAGGTTTCACCACGTTTTTATACGAGATGGAGCTAATATGCGGAAGCTTCGCAATCCCATTGCAAACCGAACACTGTCTCGCAGGCGGCTCTAACCGTACCCGCCCGGTCAACCGGGCCCATATATTCAAGGACTTACGTCACATGGAACAGCTTGGGTTGGAAGCAGCACATGCCGATGTCGGCTTGCTGGCGCTCTTCATGCAGGCCGGCCTGATCGTCAAACTGGTGATGATCGGCCTGATCGCCGCCTCGATCTGGACGTGGGCGATCGTGATCGAGAAGATCATCGCCTACAACAAGGAGCGCCGCGCCTATAACCAGTTCGAGGATGCCTTCTGGTCCGGCACCTCGCTGGAGAAGCTCTATTCGAACCTGTCGGAGCGCAAGACCTCCGGCATGGCCGCGGTGTTCGTCGCCGCCATGCGCGAGTGGAAGAAATCCTTCGAGCGCGGCGCGCGTGCCCCCGTCGGCCTGCAGATGCGCGTGGAAAAGTCGATGGATGTCGCCATCCAGCGCGAATCGGAAAAGCTGGAAGCTCGCCTCGGCTTCCTCGCCAGCACCGGCTCGGCAGCGCCCTTTATCGGTCTCTTCGGCACGGTTGTCGGCATCATGACCTCGTTCCAGGCGATCGCCGGTTCGAAATCGACCAATCTCGCTGTTGTCGCTCCCGGCATTGCCGAAGCGCTTCTGGCCACCGCCATCGGTCTCGTCGCCGCCATTCCCGCCGTTGTCGCCTACAACAAGTTTTCCGCTGACAGCGGTAAGCTGGTGGGTCGCATGGAGGGCTTTGCCGACGAATTCGCCGCGATCCTGTCGCGTCAGATCGACGAGAAACTCCAGTCGCGCCCGGCCGCGGAATAATCCGAGGGAGATTGCGATATGGGAATGACCGCAGGAACAAGCGCCACGGGCGGCAGCCGCCGGGGACGAAGACGCGCGCGGCGCGGCCCCGTCAGCGAAATCAACGTGACGCCGCTCGTCGACGTCATGCTCGTGCTTCTGATCATCTTCATGGTCGCCGCGCCGATGATGACCGTCGGCGTGCCGATCGACTTGCCTGAGACGCAGGCGCAGGCGCTCAATTCGGATACCCAGCCGATCACGATTTCCGTCAATCCGGAAGGCCAGATCTATCTGCAGGAAACCGAGATCGGCATCGACGAGGTCGTGCCGAAGCTCGAGGCGATCGCCACCACCGGCTATTCCGAGCGCATCTATGTGCGCGGCGACGCCAATGCCGATTACGGCACGGTGATGCGGGTAATGGCGCGGATCTCGGCGGCGGGTTTCAAGAATATCGGCCTGGTGACCCTGCAGGAACAGGATAGCTGATTTCCCGCCATGACGCGCAGCTTCGCCATTTCCTTCGTTCTGCACTGTCTGGTCATCGGCTGGGCAGTGTTTCTGCTCGGCACGCCGCCCTCCATGGAGGTGGCCGACGTCGATGCCCTGCCGGTGACGCTGATCCCGGTCCAGGACATCACGCAGGTGCAGCAGGGCGATCAGGACGCGGAGCTTGCCGAGATCGCCGCGCCCGTACCGACCCGGCGTCAGGACCAGGTGGCCGATGCGCAGAATGTCGGCGAAAACGAGATCGACCTGAACAGGGCGGAAGAGGCGACGCCCGACAATGTGGAACAGGAGCAGGCGGCCTTGCCGACGCCTTCGGCTGCGGAAACGCCGGAGCCTGCGCCGCAGGAGGACGTGGCCGAGTCTCCGCCGCCGCCCGTGCCTGAGCCTGCACCGCGCCCCGAGCCCGAACCGGCCCCCGCGCCCGATCCTGCGCCGGCTCAGGAGCCGGCTCCTGCGCCGGAACCCGCACCCGCGCCCGAGCCGGAGGCCGTCGAGACACCCGAGCCCGAACCCGCGCCAACGCCTGAACCGGCCGAGGCCAGCGCGCCCGAACCCGAACCCGCGACCCCGGCCGAGCCGGCAGAGCCGCAACTCGCCTTCCCCGATCAGGCGCCCCTTCCGACGCGCAGGCCTGAGCAACCGGCGCTGCGCGAGACCCGCACGGCTGAAGCCCCGCCGACCGACAGCCAGACCACGGCTTCCACGGAAACGGACGACTTCAACGTCGACGACATCGCCGCGCTGCTGAATCGCACCGAGGCGACCGGCGGCGGAGCGCAACGCGCAGAAACGCCTGCCGCCCTCGGCACGCAGCGGCCCAGCAATTCCGCGCAGCTTTCGCAAAGCGAACTGGACGCGCTGCGCGGCCAGATCCAGCGCAACTGGTCGATCCTTGCCGGGCTTGACGGCGCGGAAGGCGTGCGCATACGCATACACATGAAGCTTGATCCATCCGGTGCGATTGTCGGAACGCCAGAGGTGACGGCGACCGGCGGCAGCGAGAGCGCGCGGCGCATTCTTGCCGGCGGAGCCCGCCGCGCGGTGCTGAAATCCTCGCCCTTTGTCCAACTTCCGCCGGAAAAATATGACGCCTGGAGCGAAGTTATCGTGAACTTCGACCCAAGCCAGATGCTTTAACGGTTAACCGGAGTAACGCGGAGGGACTAAACCCGCCGCAGCAGACCGTCGCACTCAACGCTGAAAGGCCTGACCTGTCATGCTCAAACGCTGTCTCGTATTTCTGTCTGTCGCCTGGGCCGGGCTCGGCCTTTTCTTCGTCGCGCCGGCCTATGCGCTGGTCGAGATCGACATCTCGCGCGGCAATGTCCAGCCGCTGCCGATTGCGATCACCGATTTCATTTCGGATGACGGACTTGGCGCGGACATTTCCGGCGTGATCGCCGCGGATCTTCAGCGTTCCGGCCTGTTCAAGCCGGTCGACCGCTCCGCCTTCATCCAGCAGATCAACGATCCGGACCAGACGCCGCGGTTTCAGGACTGGCAACTGATCAGCGCCGAGGCGCTGGTCGTCGGCCGCGTGACCCGCGAGGCGGATGGCCGCCTGCGCTCCGAGTTCCGGCTGTGGGACACCTATGCCGGCCAGCAGATCATCGGCCAGCAGTTCTATACCCAGCCGGACAACTGGCGCCGCGTTGCCCATATCATCGCCGACTCGATCTACCAGGCGCTGACGGGGGAACAGGGCTATTTCGACAGCCGGATCGTCTACGTTTCCGAAAGCGGACCGAAAACCGCCCGCAAGCGCCAGCTCGCGATCATGGACCAGGACGGCTACAATGTCCGCATGCTGACCGACGGCCAGTATATGGTGCTGACGCCGCGCTTCTCGCCGAACCGGCAGGAAGTGACCTACATGTCTTACGAGAACGACCAGCCGCGCGTCTATCTTCTGCAACTGGAGACGGGACAGCGGGAGGTGGTCGGCAACTTCCCCGGCATGACGTTTGCGCCGCGCTTTTCCCCGGATGGCCAGCGCATCATCATGAGCCTGCAACAGGACGGCAACGCCAACATCTATACGATGGACCTGAGGACCCGCGCCACGACCCGGCTGACCAGCACGGCCGCCATCGATACCTCGCCCTCCTATGCGCCCGACGGCAACCAGATCGTGTTCGAAAGCGACCGCGGCGGTCGTCAGCAGCTTTACGTGATGAATGCCGACGGCTCGAACCAGAGCCGAATCTCCTTCGGCGACGGCAGCTATTCGACGCCGGTCTGGTCGCCGCGCGGCGATCTCATCGCCTTTACCAAGCAGTCCGGCGGCAAGTTCTCCATCGGCGTGATGAAGCCGGACGGCAGCGGCGAGCGCATCCTGACGACGGGCTTCCACAATGAAGGTCCGACCTGGGCGCCGAACGGCCGCGTGCTGATGTTCTTCCGCCAGAATGCCGGCGAGGGTGGCCCGCACCTTTATTCCATCGACCTGACGGGCTATAACGAACAGCGGATTTCGACGCCTGATTTTGCCTCCGATCCGGCCTGGTCGCCGCTTCTCGAATAGCGGCGCCCGAGTTTTTCGACCTCGCATTCACCCTTTGTTAACGGTGTTTGTTGAGGGGGGATTAACGGCGATTTGATAGGTCATTTCGTCAATGTCGGCAGGTGCGCAAGACGCGATCAGCGCGCGGCCGTCACGGTAGAAAAAAAACGCGTATCTGGTCCGACCGAAGGGTGCTGGACTTTTGATTGGAACGCTTGAAGGAGAGCGGTAATGAGCCGAGCCACGCTTGGAGTTGAAGGCCTTTCCAGGAAAAGGGCGATGAGGCCTGCTATCGTCGCGCTGTGCGCGGTCATGGCGCTTGGCCTTGCCGGCTGCGCATCCAAGCAGGACAACCTGCCGGGCAGCGGCCAGGGCATGGCGGGCGCCAATGCGGGCGTCGCCTCTCCGGGCAGCGTCCAGGATTTCGACCTCAATGTCGGCGACACGGTCTATTTCGAGACTGATTCGGCCGCGATCACCCCGATCGCCGCGCAAACGCTCGACAAGCAGGCCCAGTGGCTGCAGCGCTACACCAGCTATGCCATCCGCGTCGAAGGCCATGCCGACGAGCGCGGCACGCGCGAATACAATCTGGCGCTCGGCGCCCGCCGCGCCACGGCCACCAAGAACTACCTCGTCTCGCGCGGCATTCCGGCCAACCGGATTTCGACGATTTCCTACGGCAAGGAGCGCCCCGTCGCCGTCTGCGACAACATCTCCTGCTGGTCGCAGAACCGCCGCACGGTGACCGTATTGCGCGGCGCCGGAAGTTGATCCCGATGTCCCGATGAAGAAAAAAAACCGGCCGCGCGCCGGTTTTTTTGTGTCCGCAGTGCATGAAAACGCGTTTTGATCTAAATATGGCCAGAAACGGCATGTCGGAGAACATGCAGGTCTGTTTTACTGGTTTCAGGGACAGTTTTTGGGAAAAGGATCATGAGAAAAGCAATTTTGTGTCTGCTGGCAGGCTCCGCCGTCCTCGGCATGCAGGCAAGCGCCTCGGCCACCGGCCTGTCGCTTTTTCCGGCAACCGGCGGCGGACAAGGGCAGGTGGTTCAGGTTCAGGCAACCGACCCGGCCATGCGGATCATGCAGCTTGAGGAGCAGGTCAGGAACCTCAACGGCCAGGTCGAGGACCTGAGCTTCCAGCTGCTGCAGATGGAAGAGCGTATCCGCAAATTGCAGGAGGACATGGAATTCCGCCTGCAGGATCTGGAAAGCGGCATGGCCGCGCCGCCTTCATCCGGCAGCGGGCCGGACAATGAAACGGCGTCGATCGACAACCTCCCGCCGATGCCCGACAGCGCCGTGAATGACGCCACCATGCCCGGCGAGGTCTCGCCTGACCTGCCGGAGGGAGCGGAAGGCGGCGGCGATGATGCCGCCTTCTATAACGTCGCCTACAACCTCATCCTTTCGGGTGACTATCAGCAAGCCGAGGATGCCTTCGGCGAATTCGTGCTGAGCTATCCGAATAGTCCGCTCATTCCCGATGCGAGTTTCTGGCTCGGCGAATCGATGCTGGCGCAGCAGAAATTCAACGAGGCCGCCAAGACCTTCCTGAACGCCTACAAGGCCTATGGCACATCCGACAAGGCGCCGGAAATGCTGCTGAAGCTCGGCCAGTCGCTGGCCGGCATGGACAACAAGGACGCCGCCTGCGCCACCTTCGCCGAAGTGCCGACGCGCTATCCCGATGCCGCGCAGGCCGTCCTCGACAAGGCGCGCGCGGAGCTTGCGGCCAACGGATGCTGACGCCGGCGCCCGCCGTCTGCCTTCCGCAGGCCTGCGCGGCAACGGCCGCGGCGCGGGACTTCCTGCTTTCGCTCAAGAAAGACTGTCATCTCCTCGTCGCTGTTTCCGGCGGCGGCGATTCGATCGGCCTGCTGACCGCGCTTGACGAGGCCCGGCGCGCTTCCGGAAGGAAGGATGTCAGGCTTTCGGCCGCGACCGTCGACCATGCCCTGCGCGCAGCGGCAGCCGAAGAGGCTGCCTGGGTCGAAACCTTCTGCGCCGCCCGCGGTATTGCCCACGCGACATTGCGCTGGACGGGCGAGAAGCCCGTGTCCGGCCTGATGGCAGCCGCCCGCGACGCCCGCTACCGGCTGCTCGCCGGAGAGGCGAAGCGTCTCGGCGCGCACGCCATCGCGCTTGCCCATACGATGGAGGATCAGGCCGAGACCCTTGCCATGCGCCGCGCGCGCAACGGGTCCGCTCTTGCGAGCGGCATGGCCGATAGGACGCTGGTCGAGGCCGCGATCTGGGTCGTGCGCCCGTTTCTCCGGGTCCGGCGCGGGACGATCCGGGCGTTTCTCGATGCGCGCGGCCTTTCCTGGATCGAGGACCCGAGCAATGAAGACGCGCGCTTCGAACGCGTGCGCGTTCGCCGCATGGTGCGAGACCGGGTCGAGGCCCTGGCGGGCGAGGCGGAAAGCGCCGCGCGGGCGCGCCGGGCTCTTTCGCAGGAGGCTGCGAGCCTCTTCGCTTCGGCCGCCACGCTCCACGAAGGCATCCTTGCCGAACTCGATGCGCGCCTTCTGACAGACGCGCCGGCGCCGGCGCGCTACCTTCTCAACCTGCTCATTCCCGTTCTCGGCGGCCTGGCCTATGGTCCGGGCGGCGCGGCGCTCGAGCGGGCCATGGCGTTGTGTGCGGGCCCGCACGGCGCACGCATGACGGCCGGACGCTGCCTGCTCGAAAGGCACCGTGACGCGCTGTTCGTCGTGCGCGAGGGGCGGGACCTTGGGCAAAACGAGATCCCGCCGGGCCAGGCCGGAATCTGGGACGGGCGTTTTCGCATTGAAAACCGCTCGTGCGAAACGCTGCACATCGCCCCTGCCGGCGTTGATGCGGCAAGCCCTGGCGAGGAGGCTTTCCTGCCGCGCCGGCTCGCGCGGCTTGCCGGGAAGGTTCGTCCCGCCCTGCCGCCGTTCGAAGACGTTTCCTGTACGCCGTTCCTGGCGCCGTTCGACCGCTTCCTGCCGGGTTTCGAACTTGCGCTCGCCAATGCGATAGCGGCGGCTTTCGCCCGTCCGGCCTATCCCGATCCGGCCCCGGCCTATTTGCGGTGAGAAAATGAATCTTGGGACCGGCTTGTCTTGGCAAGACATGGCACGGACCCTATGTTAGGCGTAATTCAGCGGCATTGTGACGTGCCGGAAATATGATTTCGGGGAGTTTAATGAACCCAAACCTACGCAATATTGCGCTATGGGCGATAATCGCGTTGCTGCTGGTCGCGCTGTTCAGCATGTTCCAGTCGACGCCGTCGCAGAACACCGGCAACCAGGTGGCCTATTCGCAATTCGTATCCAGCGTTGAAGCCGGCAGGGTCAAGGAAGTGACCATTACCGGCAACAACATCACCGGCACCTACACCAGTGGCGGCTCGCCCTTCCACACCTATGCCCCGGTCATCGACGACAACCTGCTCACCAAGCTCGAGAACAACAATGTCGACGTCACGGCCAAGCCGGTCAGCGACGGTTCGGGCGGCATACTGAGCTATGTCGGCACGCTTCTGCCGATGCTGCTGATCCTCGGCGTCTGGCTGTTCTTCATGCGCCAGATGCAGGGCGGATCGCGCGGCGCGATGGGCTTCGGCAAGTCCAAGGCCAAGCTTCTGACGGAAGCCCACGGCCGGGTGACCTTTGACGATGTCGCCGGCGTTGACGAGGCCAAGCAGGATCTCGAGGAGATCGTCGAATTCCTGCGCGACCCGCAGAAGTTCCAGCGTCTCGGCGGCCGCATTCCGCGCGGCGTGCTGCTCGTCGGCCCGCCCGGAACGGGCAAGACGCTGCTGGCGCGTTCGGTGGCAGGCGAGGCCAATGTGCCGTTCTTCACCATTTCCGGTTCCGACTTCGTTGAAATGTTCGTCGGCGTCGGCGCAAGCCGCGTGCGCGACATGTTCGAGCAGGCCAAGAAGAATGCTCCCTGCATCATCTTCATCGACGAGATTGATGCTGTCGGCCGTCATCGCGGCGCCGGTCTCGGCGGCGGCAATGACGAGCGCGAGCAGACGCTGAACCAGCTTCTCGTGGAGATGGACGGCTTCGAGGCGAATGAAGGCGTGATCCTGATCGCCGCGACCAACCGTCCCGACGTTCTCGATCCCGCGCTTCTGCGTCCCGGCCGTTTCGACCGTCAGGTCGTCGTGCCGAACCCGGATATCGTCGGTCGCGAGCGCATCCTCAAGGTCCATGCCCGCAACACGCCGCTGGCGCCGAATGTCGATCTCAAGGTGGTTGCCCGCGGTACCCCGGGCTTTTCCGGCGCAGACCTGATGAACCTCGTCAACGAAGCCGCGCTGATGGCGGCGAGGCGCAACAAGCGTCTGGTCACGATGGCCGAGTTCGAGGACGCCAAGGACAAGATCATGATGGGCGCCGAACGGCGTTCCACCGCGATGACCGAGGCGGAGAAAAAGCTCACGGCCTATCACGAGGCGGGACATGCGATGGTGGCGCTCAAGGTGCCGGTGGCCGATCCCGTCCACAAGGCGACGATCATTCCGCGCGGCCGCGCGCTTGGCATGGTGATGCAATTGCCCGAGGGCGACCGCTATTCCATGAGCTACAAGTGGATGATCTCGCGGCTTGCGATCATGATGGGCGGTCGTGTTGCAGAGGAACTCACCTTCGGCAAGGACAACATCACCTCCGGCGCATCCTCCGATATCGAGCAGGCGACCA
>NZ_CFHTCS010000159.1:0-9750 GCF_984369615.1 Martelella sp.
GGCCTCGACAAGCCGCTGGTGCAGCAATATTTCATCTGGCTCGGCAATATTCTCCAAGGCGATTTCGGCCGTTCCTACACGCAGAACCGGCCGGTGATCGACATCATCACCGAGCGTTTCGGCAATACGCTGATCCTTGCCGGCACCTCGCTTGTTCTCTGTTCCATCCTCGGCCTTCTGGCCGGCATCGTCTCGGCGGTGCGACAGTATGGCCTCACCGACAAGCTGGTCACCTTCTTCGTGTTGATCGGCATTTCGGTCCCCTCCTTCTGGCTCGGCCTGCTCCTGATCCTGCTTTTCGCCGTCAAGCTGCAATGGCTGCCGGCAAGCGGCATGTATGCGATCTATGGCGGCGGCGGCCCGATCGATCTGCTGAAACATCTCATCCTCCCGGCCTTCACCCTGTCCGTGGTGGCAACCGGCGTCGTCGCCCGGCTGACGCGCACATCGATGCTGGAAGTGCTCCGGCAGGACTATATCCGCACCGCCCGCGCCAAGGGGCTGAAGGAACGCCGGGTGATCATGCGCCATGCCTTCAAGGCCGCTCTCGTCTCCGTCATTCCAGTCCTCGGCATCCAGGCCGGCTTCGTGCTTGGCGGCGCGGTCTATATCGAGACCGTGTTCCAGTGGCCCGGCATCGGTTCCATGCTGGTGACCGCGATATCCACCCGCGACCTGCTGACGGTCCAGGGGGGCGTCCTGATCGTCGCAGCCGCCTATGTGCTGTTCAATCTGGCCGCCGATGTCGTCCAGACCATGCTTGACCCGAGGTTGCGCTGATGACCGATACCGCCGCAGACAGCGCGCCGCGCCACAAGACGAAAAAAAGCGACCGCCCGAGCGCCCTCAAGCTCCTGTTCAACAACTCGCTGGCGACCGCCGGCCTGATTGTCTTCGCCGTCATCGTCCTCATCGCACTGGCAGCGCCTATCCTGCCGCTGCAGCCGCCGAATGTGACGGACCCGTCGGTACGCCTTTCTCCGCCCCTTACCGAGGGCCATCTTCTCGGCACCGATGCGCTCGGCCGCGATCTGCTCTCGCGTCTCATCTGGGGCACGCGCGTAAGCCTCGCCGTCGGCGTTTCCGCCACGCTGATCGCCGCGTTCTTCGGGTCCCTGATCGGGCTTGTCGCGGGCTACGCGGGCGGGCGCACCGACAATATCCTGATGCGCGGCATCGATATGGTCATGGCCTTCCCCTACATCCTTTTGGCGCTCGCCATCGTCGCCGTGCTCGGCCCAGGCCTCTTGAACGCGCTCTATGCCATCGCCGTCGTCAACATCCCGTTCTTCGCGCGCAACATTCGCGGCATGACGCTCGGGCTTTCACGCCGTGAATTCGTCGACGCGGCGCGGCTTTCGGGCAAGTCGCATGTCTCCATTCTCTTCGGCGAGGTTCTGCCCAACGTGCTGCCGGTGATCATCATCACCATGTCGACCACGATCGGCTGGATGATTCTCGAAACGGCGGGCCTTTCCTTCCTCGGTCTCGGAGCCCAGCCGCCGCAGGCCGATCTCGGCTCCATGCTCGGCGACGGCCGCAAGGTGCTGTTTACCGATGCCTATGTCTCCATGGTGCCCGGCCTGATGATCTTCGCGCTTGTCATGAGCATCAACCTGCTCGGCGACGGCATTCGCGACGTGCTCGACCCGCGCCTGAAATCGGGGGCGCTCGCGCGTCCCGGCGCGCGCACGGCGGTGAAGCGCGAGAGCATCCCTGATCGCGGGCAGAGGCCCGGAACGGTGCTCGACGTCCAGGAGATGCGCACCGAGTTCCATATCGGCGGCAGCATCTACAAGGCCGTCGGCGGGGTCGACCTCTACATGCGCCAGGGCGAATGCGTCGGCCTTGTCGGCGAATCAGGCTCCGGCAAATCGGTCACCGCCATGTCGCTGATGGGCCTGGTGCCGACGCCGCCTGGACGCATCGCCGGCGGCGCGGCCTGGCTTGAGAACGAGGACCTCTTTGCCGCAAGCGACGAGCGCATTCGCCAGCTGCGCGGCGGCGACGTCTCCCACGTCTTCCAGGACCCGCTGTCCACGCTGCATCCGCTGTTCACCGTCGGCGACCAGCTGATCGAGGCCATTCAGGCGCATCAGCCAGTGTCGAAAAAGGAGGCGCGCGACAAGGCGGCGGCGCTTCTGGAATCGGTGCGCATCCCAAATGCGGGCGAAAGACTGAAGGCCTTTCCGCATGAACTGTCGGGCGGCATGCGCCAGCGCATCTCCATTGCCGTGGCGCTGGCCAATGACGCCAAGGTGATCATCGCCGACGAGCCGACGACCGCCCTCGACGTGACCGTGCAGGCGCAGATCCTCGAACTGATGAACGGGCTGCGCAAGGAGCGCGATACGGCGATCCTGTTCATCACCCATGATTTCGGCGTGGTCTCCGCCATCTGCGATCGGGTGGCGGTGATGTATGCCGGACGCATCGTCGAGACCGGCACGACAGAGGAAATTCTCGAGCGACCGGCCCATCCCTACACGGCGAAGCTGATCGAATGCGTGCCGGTGCTGGGGGAGCCGAACCGACGCCTTGACGCGATCGAGGGCCGGCCGCCGGTGGTCAACAACCTGCCGGACGGCTGCGCCTTCGCGGACCGCTGTCCCTTTGTTCAGGACGACTGCCGCAAGGGCGATATCGCCATGACCGCGCTTGGCGAGGAACGCGGCGTGCGCTGCCTCCACCCGCTCAACAGGGAGACCGCCGATGGCTGAAGATGTGTTGATCGCAATCGATAGGGCGGAGCGCACTTTCGGCGGCGGCAAGACGCTGTTCGGCAGGAAGCTGCCGGCCGTCCACGCCGTTCAGGACGTCACCATCGACGTGAAGAAGGGCGAGACGCTCGGCATTGTCGGCGAATCGGGTTGCGGCAAGTCCACGCTCGCTCGCCTGCTTTCCGGCCTCGACGTGCCGACGGGCGGCAAGATAACCTTCGAGGGCAGAGACCTTGCCGAGGAGGCGCGCAAGAACCCGCGCGCCCTCGCCCGGCAGGTGCAATATGTGTTTCAGGATCCGGTCTCCTCGCTCAACCCGCGCAAAAAGGTCCGCACCATCCTGGAAGCCCCGCTCATCCACCTGTTGAAACTTGACAAGGCCGAGCGGCAGAAGCGGCTCGAAGAGCTGATGAACGCGGTCAACCTGGCGCCGGAATTCCTTGACCGCTACCCGCATGAGTTCTCCGGCGGGCAGGCCCAGCGGATCGGCATCGCCCGGGCGCTTGCCGCCAATCCGGAGGTGATCGTGCTCGATGAGCCGGTCTCCGCGCTCGACGTCTCGGTGCAGGCGCAGGTGCTCAACATTCTGGACGACCTGAAGGCGCGGTTCGGGCTGACCTACCTGTTCATCAGCCATGACCTGTCCGTGGTCGAGTCGATCTCCGACCGGGTGGCGGTGATGTATTTCGGCCGGATCTTCGAGCTCGGCACGCGCGATCAGGTCTTTTCCGACGCGCTCCACCCCTACACGCATTTGTTGTTGAATTCCGCCCCGGCGCCCGGCCGAAAGGCCGTTTCCGGCGGTGACCGGGAGGCCGAGCTGCCCGACCCCTATAATCCGCCGCCAGGCTGCGCGTTCTTCGCCCGCTGTCAGAGCGGAACGGATGCGTGCCGGCGCTCTGTTCCGCCGATCGACGAGGCGATGGGAGAAGCAGGACACAAGGCCGCCTGTTTCCACCCGATGACGAAAAGGACGGCATGAGCAACCCCAGTCTTGAAAGACGCCAGGCCTTTGGCCCTCCCTTTGCGGAGAAGAAGCGCAAGCGCCCGGATGTGATCGCCGACATGCTGCGCGACCGGATGATCGACGCGGAACTGAGGCCCGGCGACCGCATGCCGCCTGAATGGCTCGAAGAAGATGCCCTGCGGGCCTCGCGCGGAACCGTGCGCGAGGCGCTGAAAATCCTCGAATTCCAGGGCCTGATTGCCTCGAAGACGGGGCCGGGCGGCGGCATCTTCGTCCGCGCCGTCCAGCCGGCCGAGGCGATCCAGACGGTGACAAGCCTGTTCCTCCAGGCCCCGCCCTCGATTTCCGATATCTACGCGCTGCGCAAGACGCTGGAACCCGCACTTGCCGCCGATGCCGCGCTGCACCTGCCGGCCTCCGCCATCCAGTCGCTGCAGGACAAGATCCGGCTTTACGAGGGCGAGGCGGAAACGGCGGAAGAGGAGTATATCCAGCGTCTTGCCGAGCTCGATTTTCATGCCGAACTTGCCCGCCACGCGCAAAACCCGGTCCTGGGCTTTGCCTGCGGGCTGCTGCTGAACCTGCTGCGCGACCTTCCGGTCTGCCGGGCCATCTATGAGGAGCGCAATCCGGGCCTGCGCGAGACAGGCATTTTCTACCAGATCGAGCTGATCAAGGCGATCCGCGCCAGGGACGCGGCGAAAGCGCGCGCCATCATGGCGGAACATATGGTCGAGGCCGAGGCTTACATGCTTGAGCGCGAACGCCTGAACGCCTCGCGCAAGCCGGGTCGCGACAGCGACCACGCGTGACGAGCCGGGAGAATGCCGATGAAATGCGCACACACGATCCACGACCATCAGGGCCATCTCGGCTGGGACCGGTCGATCGATCCGGTTCTTGTCGCCCGTTCCGGCGAGACGGTCGCGTTTTCCTGCCGCGATGCCGGCAACGGGCACTATGGCCCGGAGAGCACGGCAGCGGATATCCTGACGGCGGAGCCCGGCCAGGCCAACCCGCTGACGGGCCCGCTCTATGTCGAAGGGGCAAGGCCCGGCGATGCGCTGAAGGTCACCATCAACGAATTCGCGCCGTCAGGCTTCGGCTGGACGGCGATCATTCCCGGATTCGGCCTTCTGGCGGATCAGTTCTCCGGACCGCGGCTGAAGCTCTGGAACTATGAGACCGATATCTCGCAACCGGCCGTTTTCAATGCGCTGGCGCGCATTCCGCTGCGCCCCTTCATCGGCACGATCGGGGTCGCCATGGCCGAACCCGGCAATCACGCGGTGATCCCGCCGCGCCATGTGGGCGGCAATATGGATATTCGCGACATCGCGGCCGGCACGACGCTCTATCTGCCCGTGGAAGTCGAGGGCGCTTTGCTCTCCATCGGCGACACCCACGCTGCCCAGGGAGACGGAGAGGTCTGCGGCACGGCGATCGAGAGCGCCATGGATGTTTCCGTCACCCTCGACGTGATTGAAGGCGCCGCGCCGAAGACGCCGTATTTTTCGACGCCCGGTCCGATTGCGCGCCATCTTGACGCGGCAGGCTACGAGGTCACCACCGGCATTGGACCCGATCTGATGGACGCGGCACGCACGGCCGTCTCGAACATGATCGACCTCCTGGCAAAGACCCGCAATCTCGATCCGGCCGACGCCTATATGCTGTGTTCGGTCGCCGGCGACCTGAAGATCAGCGAAATCGTCGACGCCCCCAACTGGGTGGTGTCGTTCTATTTCCCGCGGATCGTGTTCGAGTAGAGCCATTGAAAAAGGCGGCCGGAAAACCGGCCGCCTCGTAATCACGTCACGTCGATGTTTCAGGCCTCAGGCGGCCTTGGATTCGCCCTTGAGGCTTTCCAGAATGTTCTGCGGCGCGGAGACGCCGTAGGGGTCGGTCTCGCACAGATCGGAGAAGCCTTCTTCCTCGAACCATTTCTCGACGACGCCGTCATTGATCACGGCAGCGTAGCGCCAGGAGCGCATGCCGAAGCCGAGATTGTCCTTGTTGACCAGCATGCCCATCTTGCGGGTGAATTCGCCGGAGCCGTCCGGGATGACCTTGACGTGCTCGAGATTCTGGCCCTTTGCCCAGGCGTTCATCACAAATGCATCGTTGACCGACATGCAGTAGATGTCGTCAATGCCCTGGGCCTGGAATTCGGGGAAAAGCTTCTCGAAGTCGGGCAACTGGTAGGTCGAGCAGGTCGGCGTGAAGGCGCCCGGCAGCGAAAACAGAATGACCCGCTTGCCCTTGAAGTAGTCGTCCGAGGACATGTCCTGCCAGCGGAACGGGTTCGGTCCTTCGATGCTTTCATCGCGAACACGCGTACGGAAGGTTACGTTCGGAACTCTGCGACCGATCATCTCAATCTCCTGTTGTCTTCAGCCCTTGAGAAGGAATTCTGTTTTGGAAAGGTTGAGGGATTTTATCAATTTTCAAATCGGAATAAAGGTAAAACCTTAGAATTATTCCAATCTGATGGCTGCCATGCGCACAGCGCATGGCAATTCCCTCATCTCAGCCAAGCAGTTTCAATGTGATAGCGGCCATGCGCCATTCAACCCGATGGCACTGCGTCATTCCGACGCACCCCGACAGCGCCCGCGCTCAGTGACGCGCGAGCGCCATGGAACCGCCGGCGAAGATCAGCGCAGCGCCGACGGCGCGGTTCAGCTGCACGAACACCCGGCTGGATGCGATGAAACGCCCGAGCAGCGCGCCGCCGGCGACATAAAGGCAGACGGCAACGACCTCCATGACCAGAAAGGCAAGCCCCATGGCCGTCAGCTGCGGCCAGATCGGTCCGCCCTCGACGATGAACTGCGGAAAGAAGGCGGTGAAGATGGCGATCGCCTTCGGATTGGTGATCGCGATCGAGAAATCGCGCCGCATCAGCGCGGCGATGCTCGCGTCAAGCGCCTGCATCTCGGCAAGCGCCCTCGCCTTGATGAGGATCTGGATGCCGACATAGACGAGATAGACCGCGCCGACGAGCTTGATGACCAGAAACGCGGTGGCGGACGCGGCAAGAACAGCGCCGAGCCCGGCGACCGTGATCGCGATCAGAAAGGCAAAGGCCGGCATCCGCCCCATGCCGCCGAGCAGGCCACGCACCGCGCCGAGCCGCGCGCCGTTGGAAAAGGCCAGCATATTGTTCGGTCCCGGCGCGCAGTTGAGCGCGAAACAGGCCGGTATGAATACTTCCCATGCAGTCATGCGGCCCATCCTACGGGTTTGGCGACGCCCCCGAAACAGGCTTCGCGCCGTTTGCCAAAATCAAAACAGGAAATACCGCTGCGCCATCGGCAGAACATCCGCCGGTTCGCAGGTCAGCACCTCGCCATCGGCGCGCACCTCGTAGGTTTCCGGATCGACGGCGATGTCCGGCGTTGCCGAGTTGTGCACCATCGAGGCCTTGGAAATGCCGCCGCGCGTATTCTTGACCGGAAGAAGCTGCTTGGCAACGCCCAGCTTGTGGGCCAGGCCGGCATCAAGCGAGGCTTCGGAGACGAAGGTGACGGAGGAATTGGTGCGCGCCTTGCCATAGGCGCCGAACATGTAGCGGTAATGCATCGGCTGCGGGGTCGGGATCGAGGCGTTCGGATCGCCCATCTGGGCGGCCGCGATCGTGCCGCCGATGATGATCATTTCCGGCTTGACGCCGAAAAGCGCCGGGTTCCACATGACGAGGTCGGCCCGTTTTCCCACTTCCACCGAACCAATCTCGTGGGAAAGTCCGTGGGCGATCGCCGGGTTGATCGTGTATTTGGCGATATAGCGCTTCACCCTGAAATTGTCGTTCTGACCGGTCTCCTGCGCCAGACGTCCGCGCTGACGCTTCATCTTGTCGGCGGTCTGCCAGGTGCGGATGATGACCTCGCCGACGCGGCCCATGGCCTGGCTGTCCGACGAGATGATGGAGAAGGCGCCGATATCATGCAGGATGTCTTCCGCCGCGATCGTCTCCTTGCGGATGCGGCTCTCGGCAAAGGCGATGTCTTCCGGGATCGACGGCGACAGGTGGTGGCAGACCATCAGCATGTCGAGATGTTCGGCGATCGTGTTGACCGTATAGGGCCGCGTCGGGTTGGTCGAGGACGGGATGACGTTGGAAAGGCCGCAGATCTTGATGATGTCCGGCGCATGGCCGCCGCCTGCCCCTTCCGTGTGGAAGGCGTGGATGGTGCGGCCCTTGAAGGCCGCGACCGTGTCCTCGACGAAGCCGCTCTCATTGAGCGTGTCGGTGTGGATCATCACCTGCACGTCGTATTTGTCGGCAACCGAAAGGCAGTTGTCGATCGCCGCCGGCGTCGTGCCCCAGTCCTCGTGCAGTTTCAGCGCGGCAGCGCCGCCCAGCACCTGCTCCTCCAGCGCGCCCGGCAGCGAGGCATTGCCCTTGCCGGAAAAGGCGAGGTTCATCGGGAAGGCGTCGGCCGCCTGGATCATCCGCTCGATATGCCAGGGACCGGGCGTGCAGGTGGTGGCGAAGGTGCCATAGGCCGGCCCCGTGCCGCCGCCGAGCATGCAGGTGAGGCCTGACATCAGCGCCTCCTCGATCTGCTGCGGGCAGATGAAGTGGATATGGGCATCCATGCCGCCGGCGGTGACGCACTTGCCCTCGGCCGAAATCACCTCCGTGCCCGGCCCGACGATGATGTCGACGCCGGCTTGCGTATCCGGATTGCCGGCCTTGCCGATGCCGGCGATGCGGCCGTCCTTGATGCCGATATCGGCCTTGACGATGCCCCAGTGGTCGATGATCAGCGCATTGGTCATCACGGTATCGACCGCGCCTTCGGCCCGGCTTGCCTGGGACTGCCCCATGCCGTCGCGGATCACCTTGCCGCCGCCGAACTTCACCTCGTCGCCATAGTGGGTAAAATCCTTTTCCACCTCGACGAAGAGTTCCGTATCGGCAAGGCGCACCTTGTCGCCCGTGGTCGGCCCGAACATGGACGCATATGAGGCGCGAGACATCTTGAAAGGCATGGAATTCCTCCTGGGGCGGGAAATTTATACGGCCGCGCCGTCGTAATGCTGTGAGCTGAGGCTGCGGGGATCGACCCCGTCAAGGCAATTGGCGTTGACCGCCACCATCGCCGTTCCGTCGCGGCCCGTGACATAAGCAAAGCTCTCGATACCGCAAGTCTTGCAGAACAGGTGATGGATCTGGCGCTTGTTGAACAGGTATTCGGTCAGGTTGTCCTCGCCGCTGTTCAGCGTGAAGTCTTCGCGCGGCGCAAACGCCAGCACCGAACCGAGACGCCTGCAGCGCGAGCAATTGCAGGTGACGGTGTGGCCGAGTTCGATATCAACATCGAAGTCGACCGCTCCGCACTGACAGCTTCCGTGGTAATGCTGAACAGCCATGATCAAAGCTTTCCCATGATTTCCTGTCGGAACCCGTAGACCGTGCGGTTGCCGGCGAAGGGCACCAGCGTCACGTCACGGGTCTGGCCCGGCTCGAAGCGAACGGCCGTTCCGGCTGCGATATCGAGCCGCATGCCGCGCGCCTTGTCGCGCTCGAAGGCAAGCGCCGGATTGGCCTCGAAAAAGTGGTAATGGCTGCCCACCTGAACCGGCCGGTCGCCGGTATTGGAGACAGTGATGGTGACGGTCGGCAGACCGGCATTGATCTCGATTTCGCCCTCTGCGGCGATCAGTTCACCGGGGATCATGTCTTACCTCCTCACCTGATCGGCTCATGCACGGTCACCAGCTTGGTGCCGTCGGGGAAGGTTGCTTCCACCTGCACGTCGTGGATCATTTCCGGCACGCCTTCCATCACCTGGTCGCGGGTCAGCACATGGGCGCCCGCCTCCATCAGCTCGGCCACGGGGCGGCCGTCGCGCGCGCCCTCGACCACATAGTCGGTGATCAGCGCCACGGCTTCCGGCCAGTTGAGCTTGACGCCCCGTTCGAGCCTGCGGCGCGCCACCATGGCGGCCATGGAAACCATCAGTTTGTCCTTCTCACGCGGCGTCAGGTTCATGCGTCACTCTCTCGCTGTCACGGCTTGCGGATTTCATAGATGCCAGACTTTCGGCAGAT
>NZ_CFHTCS010000160.1:0-9650 GCF_984369615.1 Martelella sp.
CATTGTGTCGGTCAAGGTGGCGCTTGCGGCGCTTGCCGTGTCGCTGATCATTGCGGTGCCGGCCGCCTTCGCGCTGGCCCGCTTTCCCTTCCGGGGCCGCTCGGCGCTGCTTGCCTTCTGGCTGCTGCCGCTCACGCTTCCGCATGTGGCGCTCGGCGTCGGCATGCTGAAACTGCTGCAGATCTATGTCGCCGTGCCCGCCTTCATTGGTCTTGTGGCGATCCATGTCGTGGTCATCCTGCCCTTTGCCATCACGCTTCTGACGGCATCGGTGATCGGCCTCGACGAGGCGCAGGAAGAGGCGGCGGCAAGTCTCGGGGCGAACGCCTGGAAGCGCTTGCTGCTGGTGATCGTGCCGGGGCTGATGCCCGGCCTCTTCGCCACCTCGATCGTCGGCTTCCTCCTAAGCTTCGACGAGGTGACGGTCACGAGCTTCCTCACCACAGCCCGGCTGACGACGCTGCCGGTGCGCCTCTACGCCGAGGCCTCGTTCGAACTGAGGCCGACCGCGCATGCGCTCTCCTCCGTGCTGATCCTGCTGACCATCGTGCTGCTCGCCATCGTTGGCCGTTTTGTCCGGCTGGACCGGCTTTATGCAAGGTAGCGGGGCGGGCCAGGAATGATCCCCTTTCAAGGGCGGGGGGATCGCATATGACTTCGTCGCATAGCCCCCCGATCTTCTCTCCCCGGAGGGGAGAGATGTCGCGACAGCGACAGTGAGGGGGGAGTGTGTCACCGCGAACGCCCTCACGATCTGAAATGCCGCGCCACCCTCACTGCCCCTTTCGGGGCATCTCTCCCGCCAGCGGGAGAGAGTATTGGGGGCAAGCTGCCACGCCATATGCGATAGCTCTGCCCCGAGGGGACTGCGAGCCATGAACAGTCTGCCCGCACCTCAATCCGCCATTTCCCGCATCACGGTCCGGATATTCTCCACGAACACGCTGGCGATGGCGGAGATGTTGCGCCGTCCGCCGATCAGCATCAATTGCTGCGTATCTGACTGGAATTCCCGAACCGGCACATAGGCGAGCCGGCCCATGCGGCTTTCAAACGCGATATCGAAAGGGGTCAGGAAGGTGAGGTAGCCCTCGCTCATGGCAAGGTGCCGCATCATTTCGATCGAATTGGCTTCCACAGCGAACGACATCTGCAGGTTGGCGCGGGAAAAGACCTGTTCGATATGCGGGCGGATCGCCGTGGACGGGTCGGCGCCGGCGACCGGATAGCCGACGCATTCGGAAAGCCGGACACTGGTGGAGCGCGCCAGCGGATGATCGGGCGCGACCGCAATGCCAAGGCGGCCGATCGCGATCTCGAGCACGCTGATATCGGCGTCGCCCGGAAAATCGAAGCCGAGGCCCATATCGGCATCGCCGGCGCGTACCGCATTGCGGATGTCGTCGCCGGTGGTCATCAGCATCATCCGCACGCTGACGCCCGGATTGGCGCGCTGAAAGCGGCCGACCGCGCGCGGCAGAAGATTGGCGGCAAGCCCGCTCATCAGCGCGATCGTCACGACGCCGCGTCTCAGCCCCTTCAGGTCCTCCATCATCGCCTCGGCGCGGTTCATGCCCTTCAGCGTTTCGCGCACATGGCCGATGAGGATTTCACCCGCCGCCGTAAGCGTCAGGCGTCGCCTGCTGCGGTCGAACAATTGCGTATCAAGCGCTTCCTCCAGCGCCGCGATCTGGCGGGAGATTGCGGAGGCCGAGACATTCAACCGTTCGGCCGTCTTGCGCACCGAGCCGGTGCGCGCGACCTCGTCGAGATAATTGAGCAGGCGTCCATGGAGCATGGCATTTCCTTTGTTGCCTTTCAGGCAACATTCTATGCGAAAATAAATGCTTTTAAAGCGACAAAAACTGCATCACGATGCTTGCAGTGCTGAAGGCGTTCACGGCCACCGCAAAGCGTTTTTCCCCAGCTGTCGCGGCGGTTTCGGCCTTCGGTTCCGGCATGAGCGGTTCTCCAGAGGTCTCCCACCACCTTGAAATGCTCCGCGCCGCTCATGCCGGCTCTTATTGTCAGACAGGATTTCCAGAGGGTCCCATGCTCACCTATGCATTCGAACAGGTCGAAAAGGCCGAGGTCTTCAAGATTGCTCCGACCGATACCAATTATTTCGCGATCCTGTTTGATCCGAAGAAGGACGAGATCGACAATATATTCGTCATCGAGATCTTTACTGTCGGCGGCGCCACGCCGCCGAACGAGCACAGCCACGCGCATGAATTTTTCTACGTCCTCGAGGGTGAGGGCATTGCCTCCAGCGACGGCGAGGAAATGCCGATCAAAAAGGGCGACGCGCTGATGCTGCGTCCGGGCTCGGAACATGTGGTCAAGAACACCGGTTCCTCCAAGCTTTATACGCTGACCGTGATGACGCCGAACCAGGATTTCGCTGAGCTGATCCGTTCCGGCGAGCGCGTTTCGCTGGATGCGGAAGACCTGAAGGTGCTGACCGGGAAGGCGGCCTGATGCGGAAAGACGCCGATGCCCTGCCGCTCGGCCCCTCGCGGCTGAACCGGTGGCAGGTTTCAAAAGGGCGGGTCGACATGGTCCGGGCGCAGCCCGCGCCGCGCCCGCTTGCCGTGAAGGACCGGGGCCGGGAGATCGTCTTCGACCTGAGCCGCACCGCCATCATCGTCGTCGACATGCAGAATGATTTCTGCCATCCCGATGGCTGGCTTGCCGGAATCGGCGTCGATGTTTCTCCGGCCCGCGCGCCGATCAATCCGTTGCAGCGACTGCTTCCGGGCCTGAGGTCTGCCCAAGTGCCGGTCATCTGGCTTAACTGGGGCAACCGCGCGGACAAGGCCAACCTGCCGCCCTCCACGCTCCACGTTTACAAGCCCACGGGGCGGGAAACCGGCATCGGCGATCCGCTGCCAAATGGCGCACATGTTCTGGAAAAGGGCAGTTGGGCGGCGGCCGTGGTGGACGAACTCGAGATCGCGGAGACTGACATTTATGTCGACAAGTTCCGCATGTCGGGCTTTCAGGACACCGAACTCGACAGCGTGTTGCGCAATCTCGGCGTCGCCACCGTGCTCTTTGCCGGCGTCAACGCCGACCAGTGCGTGCTCTGCACCCTGCAGGACGCCAATTTCCTCGGCTATGACTGCATTCTCGTCGAGGATTGCGCGGCAACCACCTCGCCGCAATTCTGCATGGACGCCACCCTCTACAACATCCGCCAGTGCTTCGGCTTCGTCTGTTCATCGGACGATATCGTCGCCGGCCTTTCGCGAGCAGACGCATGACGCAGGAAAAAGACGCCGCCATTCAACCCGTCAATCTTCCTGACGTTCTGGAAGAGGTCAGCAAACTCTGTGACCTCTATGAAAAGGCGCTGATGGAGAATGATCTCGATACGCTGGATGCGCTGTTCTGGAACAGCGAGAACACGCTGCGCTACGGCGTCGGCGAGAACCTTTACGGCATTTCCGAGATCCGCGATTTCCGCAAGGGCCGTTCCGGCGGCTCGCCGCAGCGCAACGTCATCCGCCGCCAGATCACCACTTTCGGCAGGGATTGCGCGGTCTGCGACCTCGAGTTCCAGCGGCCGGGTGCGGCCGTTCGCGGACGCCAGAGCCAGACATGGATCCGCACCGCCAACGGCTGGAAGGTCGCCGCCGCCCATGTGTCGCTGATGGGCAATTCACATTAAAATCGATTAGCCGGTCCGTGTTCCGCCGCATCAACGTTACGCTTTGCGTTGCGTTTTCAACGACCTGCGTGCATGCTCCAGCTATCGATCCTCAAATTTCGGGCAGGCTTCATGACGCAATCCATCGGTCCCTTCGTCGAACGCTTCGAACCTCCGATCACCTCGGAGGCGCCGGCCTCGGACCTGCTGTCAGGCCATACCGTTGCGGTGAAGGACAATTTCGACATCGAAGGCGCCGTGACCGGCGGCGGCAATCCCGAATGGGCCGAGGATCAGGCGCCGGCTTCCCGCAATGCGGCGGCCGTCCAGACCCTGCTCGACAATGGCGCAGCCCTTGCCGGCAAGGTTCATATGGATGAGCTTGCCTACAGCCTGATGGGGATGAATGCCCGTTTCGGCACACCGGAAAATCCGGCAGCGCCGTCGCGCGTGCCGGGCGGTTCCTCGTCCGGCTCGGCTTCTGCCGTGGCCTCGGGTCTTGCCGATATCGGGCTCGGGTCGGATACGGGCGGATCGGTCAGGCTGCCGGCCGCCTTCTGCGGGCTTTTCGGCTGGCGTCCGACCCATGGCCTCGTTCCGAGCGACGGCCTGTTGCCGCTGGCCGCAAGCTACGACGTGCCGGGCTTCCTGACCCGCGATCTGGAGACGCTCGAAACGCTTGGCAAGATCTTTGCGGGAGAGCAGGAGACCGACGCCGATGTCCGGCTGGTGTATCCCGCCGATGTCTGGCGCCTGTGCGAGGACGAGGCGGCGGCGGCGCTGAAGGCGGCGCTGCCGAGGGGTGACCGCAACGACAGCTCGCTTCTGCCGGGCGGGGACCTGAAGGCCCTGCTGCCGGTGTTCCGCACCCACCAGGGCTACGAGATCTGGCAGCATTTCGGTGACTGGATCGAAAAGCGCGAGCCCGATTTCGGCCCCGGCATCCGCGAGCGGTTCGCCATGGCGGCGAAGATCACGCCGGAGGAATTTGCCGACGCCAAGGCAAAACGCGAGGCCTTCCGGGCGCATCTGGCGCGCGTGCTGCGGCCGGGAACCGTTCTGGTCTATCCGACCTCGCCGGGGCCCGCGCCGCTTCTGACCGCCGGCAATGACATTGTCGAAACCTTCCGCAACCGGGCGCTCGCCATGCTGGCAATCGCCGGTCATGGCGGCCTGCCGCAATTGTCCATACCGCTTGCCGCTAGCCAGGGGTCGCCGCTCGGGCTTTCGCTGGTCGCAGCACCCGGCAGCGACCTTTTGCTGATCGAGACGGCGAAACGCTTCATCTGAGGGCACCATGCTTCACTCCGCGACAGGCTTTGACGGAGCCTTTACCGCGCCGCACCGCGCTGCAGCGCTTGCCGGCCGCGATATCCTGCGTACCGGCGGAACGGCAATGGAGGCGATGGTTGCCGCCGCCGCGACGATCGCGGTCACCTATCCGCACATGAACGGGATCGGCGGCGATGGCTTCTGGCTGATCCACAGGCCGGGCCAGAAGGTGACCGGCATTTCCGCCTGCGGGCAGGCGGCAGGCCTTGCGACGCCTGAATGGTATGCGCGCCACGGCTTCGAGAAGGCGATGCCGACGCGCGGGGCCCTGGCCGCGCTCACCGTGCCGGGCACGATCGGCGGCTGGGAAAAGGCACTGTCGCTGGTGGCGGACGGCAAGCGGTTGCCGCTTGACGATCTGCTTTCATCCGCGATCCATTACGCCGAAAACGGCATCGCGGTCACCGGAAATCAGGCGCAGTGCACGGCCGACAAGCTTGACGGCCTGAAAGACGTTCCCGGCTTTGCCGGGACCTTCCTGCTGGACGGCGCGGCCCCTGCCACCGGTGCAAGGCTTTGCCAGAAGAAGCTGGCCGAGACCCTCAAGACACTCGCGGCGGAAGGACTATCGTCCTATTATACCGGCGACATTGCCCGCACCCATGCGGCCTTCCTCGAGGAGACCGGCTCGCCGTTGCGCTTTGAGGATTTCGCCGCTTACGAGGCGCGCATCGTCGATCCGCTCCATGTCGAGACATCGCATGGCCGGCTCATGAACATGATCCCGCCGACGCAGGGCATCGCCTCTTTGATGATCCTCGCGCTGTTCGACCGGCTGGGCGTCTCCGAAGGCGAGGGGGTCGACCATCTGCATGGCCTGGTCGAAGCGACAAAACAGGCCTTCATCCAGCGCAATGCCGGGCTGGGCGATCCGGATTTCATGGCTGAGCCTGCACAAGCCTGGCTTGCCGATGACCGGCTCGATGCGCTAGCCGCCAGGATCGACATGGAGCAGGCACTGCCCTGGCCTTACGAGCCGGGAGAGGGCGACACGATCTGGATGGGGGCAGCGGACCGCTACGGCAATGTCGTCTCCTTCATCCAGAGCGTCTACTGGGAATTCGGCTCGGGTCTGACCTGCCCTGAGACCGGCGTTTTCTTCCAGAACCGCGGCGCCGGCTTCTCGCTTGCGCCGGGTCCCAACCAGCTTGCGCCGGGAAAGCGCCCGTTCCACACGCTGAACCCGGCACTTGCGCATCTGAAGGACGGGCGCGTGATGGCTTATGGTACGATGGGCGGCGAGGGGCAGCCGCAGACGCAGGCCGCCTTGTTCTCGCGTCACGTGCAGTTCGGCCAGGATCTGCAGGCCGCCGTCACCGCGCCGCGCTGGCTGCTTGGCCGCACCTGGGGTGAGGAGACCACGACGCTGAAGCTCGAGGACCGGTTTGAGCCCGCCCTTGTTGCTGCCCTGAAAGCGGCCGGACACGATGTCGAGATGCTGCCGGCCTTTTCCGATGCCGTCGGGCACGCCGGCGCTGTGGTGCTGCACGAAAACGGGCTGATGGAAGCGGCGACCGATCCGCGCGCGGATGGTCTGGCGCTTGTGGATTGACGTGGCTCAGGCCGGAAAGCGCTTTCTGAGAAAACCGTCGATAAGATCCATCGCCTTTTCCTCCAGCAGCGGAAAGCCGAGCTTTCGGGCGGTTTCGGCGGCAAAACAGGCCGGGAAATCCTGCGGCCCGTAGTTCGGCGTGTCGGTGCGGTCGATCAGCGACAGCATGTCTTCGCCTGCCCGTTCGGCAAGGGCAGCAAGCAGCATCTCGACCGTCAGCGAGATGCCGGGCATGACGAGCGCCCGCGCATCTGCCGGGATCGGCCCTTCAAGATTGGCCGCGTGGATGAGCTGCGCCACCG
Organism: Martelella sp.; assembly: GCF_984369615.1. Classification (NCBI taxonomy): domain Bacteria; kingdom Pseudomonadati; phylum Pseudomonadota; class Alphaproteobacteria; order Hyphomicrobiales; family Aurantimonadaceae; genus Martelella; species Martelella sp. The sequence continues at coordinate 6,839 of NZ_CFHTCS010000160.1, forward strand.
CCGTTTCCGGCGAGGCCAGCCAGTGGCGCACATCGTCCGAAGCCGGCAGAAGCGCGCGCCGGCCTTCCAGCGGTTCGCGGATGACGTTGGAAAAGAAGCCGGAATTGCCATGGGTGGCCTCGCCGGGCCGGACCGCGATTGTTGGCAGGCGCAGGCAGATGCCGTCGACAAAGCCCATGCGCGTATAATCGGCGATGATCGCCTCGCTCATCAGCTTCTGCGTGCCGTAGGAACTGTCCGGACGGGGCGTTGTCGCATCGTCGATCAGGGCGGGAAAGGGCGCGCCATAGACGCCGATCGACGAGGCATGGACAAGGCGCGGACAATAATCATCGCCCGCAAGACGGATCGCCTCGAGGGTTGCCCGCACGGTGTCGAAATTGATGTGGTAGCCGATGGCGAAATTGCTGTCGGCCTGGCCCATGGCGGTGGCGGCCACGTGAAAGATCACGTCCGGACGCGCGGCTATCACCTCTCCGATCGTCTCGAACTCCGCCGCATCCCCCGTCACCCATTGCGTGGCATCCCCTTCGATCTCGCTCTTGCGGATATCGGAGAGAATGAGCGCGTCAAGGCTTTCAGTGCCGAGCGCGCGGCGTGCAATCAGCGTTTCGGCGAGCGCGCGGCCGATCATGCCGGAAGCGCCGATAATGGCGACGGAGGCCATGGACTATTCCCTTCCTACACCTTCACGCGCGGATAAAGGCCGATCTTGCGCGTGGTCGCCTTGTCATACATCCGGTCGAGATAGGGACGCACTTCTGCCGCACCCTTGCTCATTTCCGGGCAGTGGTCACGCTCGAATTTTGCAGCCGCCTCGGCGATTTCGCCGCGCAGATCGTTCTCGTTGACGGTTGTGAGCTTGCGATCCTCCATCACCAGCTTGCCGCCGACGATCGAATGGGTGACGACATCGGAATTGACCGAGAAGGCGATCTTCTTGATCGGGTCATGCAACGGCATGAAGCCCCAGTCGGTCTTATCCATCAGGATCACGTCGGCGAGCATGCCTTCTTCCAGCGTGCCGACTTCCTTCTCCATCAGGCTGGAGCGCGCGGCAGACGTGGTTGCCATGTCATAGACCTCATGCGCCGAAATCCAGCCATTATAGTCGAACGTGCCGATCTTGTGCAGGCCCGCGGCCGCCTTGAAGGCGACGAAGATATCGGCGGTATCGGCAGAGGCCACGCCGTCGCAGCCGAGCGCGACATTGACGCCGGCATTCATCATCCGCCGCACCGGCGAGACGCCGGAGCCGAGCTTCAGGTTTGCCAGCGGATTGTGGGTCGTCGAGCAGCGGGCCTCGCCCATCATCGCGATGTCGTCGTCTGTCAGCCAGATGGCGTGGTTCATGGTCAGGCGATGGGTCATCAGGCCCATGTCCTTCAGGAACTGAACCAGCGTGCGGCCGTATTTCTCCTCGCCGGTCACGGCCTGGGTCTTGGTTTCCAGCACATGGCAGTGGACCGGCAGGTCGCGCGCTTCGGAAAGGCTCGCCACTTCCTGCAACAGCTTCTCCGAGCAGCGCTGCGGGCCGCAGGGGCCGAGAATGATGCGCATATTGTCCTTGCCGTGCCATTTCCCGGACAATTCCTCGAACAGCTCGATCTGTGCTTTCCAGTCGGGCGCGGGCATGGCGTCGAGCCGCGCCTTCATTTCAGCGGGCACGAGATCGCCGACAAAGGGCAGGCTGTTGCAATAGCTCTCGTCCCACATGGAGGCGGTGATCCAGCCGCGCAGGCCTGCGTCGCGGAAGGCTGAGGCTGTGGCGTCGACGGCTTCCGGCGTGCCGGTGATGTTGATCACATCGTCCTGCAGCGTGGTGACGCCGGAGCGCAGCGAGATGATCGCGACCAGCATGGCGCGCAGATAATGCTCGCGCCAGGTCATCGCCGGCGAGCCGAAGGGCGGGTAGACTTCCGACAGCCAGATTTCGAGCGGCAGGTTGTCATAGCGGCCCATCTCGAAGCCTTCATTGGAATGCATGTGGGCATCGATGAAGCCGGGCATGACCAGCTTGTCGGAAGCATCGATCACCTCAAGGTCCTGAAAGGCGGCGGCGCGTGCCGAAAGATCACCGCCTTTGCCTATTATCCGGTCACCGTCGATCAGCACATCGCCGCTCGCGAAGCTGTGCGCGCCGGTTTTCTGGTTGATGACGAGGCCGTTCTTGATCAGGATTGCCATGCTTTACTCCGTTTGGCTGCCGCTTGTGGTCAGGCGGCATGAAAATTGCTTAGTTATTTTCCGGGGATGACGTAACGCCGGCCGGGTCGCTTGTGGTGGGAGCGATCCGGCCTGACAGAAACCTTGTGAAAGGAACAGCGTTTTGGCCACACCAGCCGGAGACCACGGACTTGACCTGCGCCTGATGCGCATCCTCGATGTGCTGCTCGACGAGTGCAGCGTCTCGAAAACCGCCACCATTCTTGGCCAGAGCCAGCCATCCGTTTCGCTGGCTCTCAAGCGGCTTCGCGAAATTCTCGGCGATCCGCTGCTGGTGCGCTCCGGCGTGAAGCTGATCCCGACGGAAAAGGGCATCGCGCTGCGCGCCCAGGTGTCGAACATCCTGCGCGAGATCGACGCGCTCGCCGTCTCCGAGGATACGTTCGATCCCGCAAGCTACAATCGCCGCTTCCGCGTCTACGCCGCCAATTGTCTCGGCACCTTCTTCATGCCGCGCATCGGCGAGCTGGTGCGCCGCGAAGCGCCGAACATGCCGCTCGATTTCTGCACAATCCCCGAGGAAACCCGGATATTTACCGAGCTCGAGGAGGGGAAGCTCGATCTGGTGATCGGCAACTGGCCTATG
>NZ_CFHTCS010000161.1:0-9600 GCF_984369615.1 Martelella sp.
TGGTGAAGTCTTCGATACCGCCGCCGGAGCCCTTGGCCTGGTAGTTGACTTCAATACCGGTCTTCTGGCCAAAATCCTTAAACCAGGCCGAGTAGAGCGGGAAGGGGAAAGAGGCGCCGGAGCCCGTCAGCGAGGTGTCTGCAGCCTGAGCGACAGTGCCGCTTACGACCATAGCGGCGGCAACGGCAGCAACCTTAGCGCCCTTGGTAAAAATTCCGATTTTCATCAGATAGCCCTTTTGAGGTTTGGTTGAAAACGGAAGTCGTATAACAATGAAATATAGGCAAGCATAGCATGTTGTAAAAAATTCATAAACGGGCAAAAACCCACGTTTTCTTTTAAAAAATCGTCACATAACTGTCGTAAAACTGTCATAAACAAGTTCCTATCCCGACAGTACTTGCGAATTCTGCGTTCCTCGGTCAGTCCTTGCTGACCCCATTTTCACTTCGGCGCGTATTGGCTAGGATCGCGAGGCCGGCGCGCGCGGCCTGCTTGACATAGAGCAAGGCGAATGCGCGCGCGCCGTCTAGTTTCGCCGCCGGCCTGCCGACGAGGCGAAGCCCGCAACTTGATCCCGTTCCCAAACGCCGCATGCGCGACAGGAGAGGCAATGACTGAAACAGGCTCACCGGCCGACGAGATCCGCGAAGGCGCGCATGACGACGGGGTTTCGGAGCTTCTGTTCCGGCAGAGAACGCTGGAAAAGGTTGCCCTCGTCGCGCTGGAGGCCGGGCGCATCCTGATGGAGACCGGGGCGAAGTCCGCCGTCGTGCGCGAGGGCGTCAAGAAGGTGGCGCTCGGCCTGGGCGTCAAGAGCGCCGATATCCGCGTCGGTTTTGCCTCGATCTCGACGACTGTCGGCGACGGCGTCTGCTCGTCGACGCACATGATCGGGGTCGGCCATCACGGCGTCAACATGCGCATCAACCACCGGGTTCGCGAAATCTGCGCCGAAACGGGCAGGGGCGGGCTGACGGCTGATGCGGTGGAGAAGAAGCTGGCGGCAGCGACCACGGCCACGCCGAAGCATCACAAGTTGCTGAACGTCTTTGCCGCCGGGCTGGCCTGCGCCGCATTCGGAAGGCTGCTGGGCGCCGATGCGCCGGCCTTCGTCACGACGCTGATCGCCAGCATGATCGGCCAGTACATCCGGCTGATGCTGCTGGAGCGGCATTACAACGCCTTCGTCGTTACCGCCACGGTCGCCTTTGCCGCCGCCGTTCTGTCGGGCATCGGGGCCATGGCCATGGGCAGCGCCATGATCGACACCTCGATGAGCGCCGCCGTGCTGATGCTGGTGCCGGGCGTGCCATCGATGAACGCGCAAACGGACATCATGGAGGGTTTTCCGACGCTCGGCAGCGCCCGCTTCGTCACCGTGGCGATGATTCTCGTCTTTATTACTCTGGGCGTCGGCGCGGCGCATATTGTGCTGGGCGGCGGTCTGCAGGATGCGGTGAAATCGGCACCCAACATCGCCCACCACGCCTTTTTCGGGGCGGTTGCCGCTGCCGGGTTCGGCGTGCTGTTCAATTTCGGCTACCGCAATCTCGGCTGGGCCGCGCTTGCCGGCGCGCTTGCGCTGGCGGTGAGAACCTATTGCATGCTGCACGGCTGGCCGCTGGAAGCCGCATCCTTTGCCGCGGCCATGGCCGTCGCGCTGGTCGTGGAGCTTTCCTACAACACGCCCTTTCCGGTCCGCCGCGTCGGCAATGCCATCGCCGTTGCCGGCTGCATTCCGATGGTGCCGGGCAGCGCTGCCGCCCAATGGATCATCGGTCTTCTGGAAATCACCGTCCAGCCGCTCGAGAAATCCGACATGATGCTGGCGGCGACCACCAGCGCCGGTCTGCAGGTGATCTTCACCGTCGGCGCGATCGGCGCGGGCCTCACCATGGTTTCCTCCACCTTTCGCCGGCCGGAGTTCCCGACCCGCGACCACGAGGACTGACGATCAACTTCAGGTGGATTCCGCGGCGCAAAGGCTCTATGGATTTCACCGAGTTCCCGCAAGCATTCCGCTTTCTGTAAAGGGCAAGACGTGACGCACATCCTTGCTATCGGAGGGATAGTCCTGTGCCTGCTGCTGTTTGTGTCAGCGGTGCTGGCCTTCTTTCGCCTGTGGACATGGTCGGCCGGGATCGTCGCTCTGCCGGCCCTGCCTCTTCAGCTTCTGGGGTTCACCGGCACGTGCACCCAAGGGGCCGACGGGCCGTTCGTGACCGGCGCCGTTTTGTCGTCGCCGTTTCTGGCAGGCGCCATCTGCCTGGTCCTCTGGGGCATGGCCAAGGGCGTCGTGAGCCCGAGCGGGGCGATTGTCACCCTGGCTGTGGCTGCGGTCATGCTTTTCCTGACGCGGCAGGCCTGGCTGGGCGCAGTTGTCAGCGGCACGCCTTGCGGAACCGGCTACGGCGCGCGCCATTGGCAGGGGCAGGTTCTCGTTCTCGGCGGCTATCTCGTCTTGCCGGCTATTCTGCTTGCCTGTTCCTGCCGGGCCGCCGTGCGGGGCGCGAAGGGAAAGGGCTCTCGTCGCGTCGGGACGAGCGGAACGAACTGTCCCGAATGAGCAGGCCGCCCTGAATGCGCGCCTTCAGGCCACAACAGCACCCGCTTCGCTCTTATCCGTCGCACCCAGACTTGCATTCGGTCTATTTTCGATATAAACATATCTTTATATCTTGATGAAGGCGAGGCGAAATGACGAAGCTCGATCTCGACGATCTGGTTGATGTCCTGAAAGCTGTGGGCGAGCCCACGCGGCTCAGGCTGATTGCGCTTCTGGCGGCGGGTGACCTGACGGTTTCCGACCTGACGGACATTCTCGGACAGTCCCAGCCGCGCATTTCCCGCCATCTGAAGCTTCTTGGAGAAGCCGGACTGATCGACCGCTACCAGGAAGGCGCGTGGGCCTATTTCCGGCTGAAGGAGGAGGGGGCGCCTGCCCGCCTCGTACGCGAAATCCTGAAGAACGCCTCGGAAGGCGATTCGGCGCTCAGCCGAGACGCCGCCCGTCTTGCCGCGGTCAAGCAGGCGCGCTCGGAGAAGGCGCTTGCCTATTTTGCCCAACACGCCGGTGAATGGGACGAAATGCGCCGCCTGCACATCTCCGAGGCGGAGATCGAGGAATGCCTTGTCAGGCTGATCGGCGCGAAACGCGTCGAAAGCGTTCTCGACCTTGGCACCGGCACGGGCCGCATGCTCTTACTGCTGAAAGATCTCTATCGCCGTGCCGTCGGGATCGACGCCAGCCGTGACATGCTGGCCGTCGCGCGTGCCAATCTGGATGCCGAGGGGGTGACGAAGGCGGCGGTGCGTCTCGGCGATATCCTGAACCTGCCGCTTGAGAACGAGGATTTTGATCTGGTGATCATCCACCAGGTCCTCCACTTCCTTGAACATCCCGAACGCGCGATCGCCGAGGCCGCGCGGGTGATGCGGCCGGGCGGACGGCTTGTCGTCATCGATTTTGCCCCGCACGATCTTGAATATCTGCGTGCCGACCATGCCCATCTCAGGCTCGGTTTTTCCCACCAGGCGATGTCCGACTGGATGAAAGCGGCGGGCCTCGATGTCGAGAACGTCGTCGATCTTCCCTTTTCCGGCGCCGCGGGGCGCTCGCTCACCGTCACCGTCTGGCTCGGGCGCGACCGCCGGATCCTGATGGCTGCGGAAGAAGCCGAAACACAGTATGCGAGGAATGTCTGAACCATGTCCGAAAGCACAGAGACGCGCGGCCGCAAGCGCGCAATCGACTTTTCATTCGAGTTCTTTCCGCCGAAGACCGCCGAGGCCGAAGCCGGCTGGTGGCGGTCTGTGGAAGAGCTCGCGGCCTATGAACCCGGCTTCGTATCGGTGACCTACGGCGCGGGCGCGACGAGCCAGGCGCCGACCTATGCGGCGGTGAAGCGTCTTGTCGACGAGACCCGGCTTCAGACGGCCTCGCACCTGACCGTGGTGAAGGCCGGCAAGGGGGAGGTGGACGACGTGATCCGCCGCTTCCGCGATGCCGGCATTCGCCGCTTCGTGGCGCTGAGGGGCGACCCGCCGGGTGGTATCGGCACGGCCTACAGCCCTCATCCGGGCGGCTATGCCAATGCGGCAGCGCTCGTCTCGGCGCTGAAGGCGATCGACGATTTCGATATCTCGGTTTCCGCCTATCCGGAAAAGCACCCCGAAAGCGCCGACCGCGCGGCCGATGTTGCGATGCTGAAAGCCAAGGCCGAAAACGGGGCCGACCGTGCGCTGACGCAGTTCTTCTTCGACAATGACGTGTTCGAGGATTATCTGAACGACGTGCGCCGCGCCGGCATCGCCATTCCCGTGGTGCCCGGCATTATGCCGATCCAGAACCTTGCCCAGCTGAAACGGTTCGCCGCCATGTGCGGAGCAAGCGTGCCGGCCTTTGTCGAGCGGCGGTTCGAGGGGCTCGATGACGATCCGGACGGGCGCTTCGAGGCGGCGGCCGACCTTGCCGCCGAACAGGTGCAGGACCTCGTCGCCCGCGGCATCGCCGACTTTCATTTCTACACCATGAACAAGTCGAAGCTGATGACCGCCGTTCTGGATCGCCTCGGGATCAAGCCCGGCGACACGCTGTCCGACGCCGTGCCGGAGCGCATGCGCGCCTGACCGGAGATAACAGGTAAATACAAGAATATAAATGTTATATTCAGGTGAAGCTAATATAAATCGGGCGTGTTTATTTAATATATTATTTTGTTATTCTGCTGCGGTGGTTACTGTGGAGGCTGCCGCGCGAAGATGGATTTTCAAAGCAATCTGATTACCGGAACGCCTACTGCTGTTTCCCTGAGATCGCAATTGTCGTCTTTCTGGGAAGGCTATAACCGCGCCTATCACTATGCCAATTATGGCGAGGCGCTGGCGTTCGCACGCGCCGCCGCCGGCGTCCAGCCGGACAATCCCGTGATCTGGTCGAACATCGCGGTCTGCCATCTGCGGCTCGGAGCGTTTGATGATGCGATTGAGGCTGCGGAACGTTCGGTTGCGCGCGACCCGCGGCACTTCGTGGCTTTCGATGCCCTCTCCCACGCCTGGGGAGAGAAGAAGGACGACCGGAAGACGGGCGAATATGGCCGCCGGGCCCTGGAACTCCGGGACGAGATATTCGGATGCGCGCCGGCGGAGGACCGTCCTGCCATCCGTCCGCCCCCGCCGTCTGCAGCAACGCGCGAGCGGAACATCATTTCATTCTCGCTATACGGCGACCGGCCGCGCTATTGTGAAACGGCGGTGATGAATGCGCGGGCGCGCGAAAGCGTCTATCCCGACTGGACATGCCGCTTCTATGTCGACAAGTCGGTGCCCGGGGTCACCATCGGGAAATTGAGAGAGGCAGGCGCCGAGGTCATCTTTGCCGATCAGAGAATGAGGCGCTGGCCCGGACCGATGTGGCGCTTTGCAGCGCTTGACGAAAACGGGGCGCACCGCGTGATTTTCCGCGACGCGGATTCCCTGATCAGCGTGCGGGAAGCCGAGACTGTCAGGGAGTGGGTGGAAAGCGGCAGGCAGTTTCACGGCATTCGCGACTGGTTCACCCATACCGAATTGCTTCTTGCGGGGCTGTGGGGCGCGACAGTCGGCGCCTTGCCGCCGATGCGCCTTCTGGTCAACCGTTTCCTGCAGGCGCCGCTCAACTCGCGCCACTTTGCCGATCAGCATTTCCTGCGGCAGTTCGTCTGGCCCTATGCGCGGCGCGATATCCTGCAGCATGACCGACTGTTCGGCTTCATGAGCCCGCGGCCATTGCAGGGTGCCGATGATCTGAATACCCACCATATCGGCGCCAATCTGTCCAGCGGCGGCATCAGCCGGCGCGTCGATCTTGCCGACGGTGTCGCCGTGCGCTGGGAACTGCGCGAGACTCTACCGACGCCTGAGGGCGAAGCGCCCGGTTACCGCGTCGTTTGCAGCTATTCCACGGTCGTGCAGAACGGCATGCTGATCGAGCACCTGCCGAAACCCTGGCTGGATCGCATGGCGAAGGACATGCGCATTGTCTTCTTTCATCCCAAGACAGGTCAGCCGTCGGGTCCGTAGCCGAAGGCGCGGCTGTCTTGCCGGAGCGACTGGGGTTCAGTCGGCCATGGCCTCTTCATACTGGGCGGAGAGCGAAAGCCATTCTTCCTCGATCTTGGCAAGCTCCGCCGCGGCGTTGGCGCGGGCCTGGATCATGACCTTGGCCTTTTCCGGCGCCTTTTCATAAAGCTTGGGGTCGGCAAGGTCGGCGTCGAGCCTGGCGATGATCTGCTCGATCTTCGCCGTCTTCTTCTCGGCGGTATCGATCTTCTTCTTCAACGGCGCAAGGGCGGCGCGGCGTTCGGCGGCACTCTTGCGCTGGACGGACTTCGAGCGCGCCTCGGCATTCGGCGCTTCAGCCTTCTGCGCCTTTCTGCCGCCGGAGACGATCAGGTCGCGGTAATCCTCCAGATCGCCGTCATAGGCCTTGACCGTGCCGTCATGGACCAGCCACAGCCGGTCGACGGTCGCCTCGATCAGGTGCCGGTCATGCGAGATCAGGATCACCGCGCCGGGATAGTCGTTCAGCGCCCGCACCAGCGCATTGCGGCTGTCGATGTCGAGGTGGTTGGTCGGCTCGTCGAGGATCAGCAGGTTCGGCGCGTGGAAGGCGGCCAGCCCCATCAGGAGCCGCGCCTTTTCGCCGCCGGAAAGATCACGCGCCGGCGTATCCATCTTTTCCGTCGCAAGACCCATCTGGGCCACGCGGGCGCGCACTTTCGGCTCGGTCGCCGTCGGCATCAGCTTGCGCACATGGGCAACCGCGCTTTCATCCGGCACGAGATCGTCGATCTGGTGCTGGGCGAAAAAGCCGGTCGAAAGATGCGGCGCAAGTTTCAGCGTGCCCGATTCCGGCTCCAGCCGGCCGGAGATGAACTTGGCGAAGGTCGACTTGCCGTTGCCGTTGGCGCCGAGCAGCGCGATCCGGTCGTCATTGTCGATCCTGAGATTGATGTCCTTGAGGATCGGCTGGCCGGGTGTGTAGCCGACCGCCCCATCCTCGATGGCGATGATCGGGGAGGCGGGCTGCTTTTCCGGTTCCGGAAAGGAGAAGCCCTGGACGTGATCCTCGATCACGGCGGCAACCGTGCCCATCTTTTCCAGCGCCTTGATGCGGCTTTGCGCCTGGCGGGCCTTCGAGGCCTTGGCCTTGAACCGGTCGATGAAGCTCTGCAGGTGCTTGCGCTGCGCCTCGTTCTTGGCGCGGGCCTTCATCTGCAACTCGTCGGCTTCCGCCTTCTGCCGCTCGAACTGGTCGTAGGAGCCGCGGTAGAAGGTCAGCTTTCTCTGGTCGAGATGGATGATCGCGTTGGCCGCCGTGTTCAGGAGGTCGCGGTCGTGCGAAATGATGATGACGCTGTAGGGGTAGCGGCGAATATAGTCCTCCAGCCACAGCGTGCCCTCAAGGTCCAGATAGTTTGTCGGCTCGTCGAGCAGCAGCAGGTCGGGCTCGGAGAAGAGCACGGCGGCAAGCGCGACGCGCATCCGCCAGCCGCCGGAAAACGACGATGCCGGACGCTTCTGCGCCGCCTCGTCAAAGCCGAGGCCGGAGAGGATGCTGGCGGCGCGGGCTTCCGCCGAATGGGCATCGATATCGACCAGCCGCGTCTGGATCTCGGCGATGCGGTGCGCGTCGGTCGCGGTTTCGGCCTCCGCCATCAGTGCCGCTCGCTCCTTGTCGGCGGCAAGGACGATGTCGATCAGCGGGTCTTCCGTGCCCGGCGCCTCCTGCGCCACCTGGCCGATGCGCGCCTTCTTCGGCAGCGACACCGTGCCGGTCTCGGGCGAAAGCGCGCCGGTGAGGACGCGGAAGAGCGTTGACTTGCCGGCGCCATTGCGGCCGACCAGCCCCGCCTTCATCCCATCGGGAATGGAGACGGAAGCGTTTTCGATGAGCAGGCGTCCGGCAATGCGGACGGAAAGGTCGGATATCGAGATCATGGCAGCGGTTGTGTCTGAAACGCCCGCGTTTGGCAAGACGGAGAACCGCCGCGGCGCCGCGAAATTCAGGCGAACCGACGACCGTCTTCGCTTCTGAGGAAATAGAGGAGGTCGATTGCCGGCGACGGTCGGCCGAGCATGGTCAGCATGGCGTGGACCTGGCCGCGGTGATGGGTCTGGTGGTTGAAGAAATGCGCGAGCGTCGTCTGATAACGGTCGGTATAATCTTTCGGCGGCGTGCCGCGCGTATACGAAAACGTCCCCTCAAGCCGGACCGCATCCATGCCGTCGACGAAAGCGATGATCCTTAGGTCTTCCCTTTCGCGGTCGTCCCTGAGCGCGGCGAAATCGTCGTGCAGGATTGTATCGAGTTTGACCGGGCCTGTATCGGCGCCCGCAAAACGGGTCATCCAGATCCGGTCGGCATAGAGCACATGGTTCAGTGTGGCATGGACGGAGCGGAAGAAGGCGCCCAGATCGCGCTTGCGCTCGTCGTCGGAAAGTTCCGCGGCCTCGTCATAAACGAAGGCGTTGGCCCAGGCATTATAGGCGGCGAACATGCGGTAGTGCTGCAACATGGGTCTCTCTTGCGTGGCAATGATCGGGTGCGCCGATCATAAGACAAGCGCCGCCTTTCGCCTCATGAAAACATGCGATGGCGGATATCAGCCGGCCTGATGAACCGTATCAGGCCACGGCGCGGCCGCGCTCCTTTTCCCGCTTCAGGATCGAAAGCGCGTCGAGCTTGGCGATCGGCAGGCCGCCCGGAATGTCGCCGGAAAGCTGCAGTGCCAGATAGCGCCCGCAGCAGACCCTCAGAAACGAAGTGAAATTGCCGCTGTCATGGCCGGCCTCGAGAGCCTCGTGATAGAGTTTCGCAATCAGCTGCGTGGTGGCAAGGCCATCGCGCCCGCCGATCTCGGCAAGCGCGTTCCAGAAGAAATTCTCGAGCCTGACGCTCGTCACCATGCCGTCGATGCGGATCGAGCGCGTCGTACTTTCCCAAAGCGTTGGGTCAGCCTCGATGAACAGTCTGCACATGATCTCCTCCCTTTTCCGGACGCATTATAGTGCGTTTCCAGGAAAAGCTGAACAGCGCTCCGGCCCGGCGCGGGGTCAGGGGATAGCGCCGAGCCGGGCCTTGGCGTCTCAGGCGTCGAGCAGCTTCATGAACTGCGAAAGCCATGCCGGATGGGCGGGCCACGCCGGCGCGGTGACGAGATTGCCGTCGGTCACGGCATCGGTGACGGCGATATCGGCGTAAGCGCCGCCGGCAAGCCGCACTTCCGGAGCGCAGGCCGGGTAGGCCGAGCATTGCCGGCCCTTCAGCACATCGGCGGCGGCAAGGATCTGCGCGCCGTGGCAGATCGCCGCAACCGGTTTGTTTTCGGCGAAGAAGTGCTTCACGATCGCGAGCACCCGCTCATCGAGCCGCAGATATTCCGGCGCCCGCCCGCCCGGGATCACCAGCGCGTCATAGGCGGCCGGATCGGCCGTCTCGAAATCCGCCGTCAGGGCGAAGCGGTGACCGGGCTTTTCCGAATAGGTCTGGTCGCCCTCGAAATCGTGGATCGCCGTCGGGACGGTATCGCCGGCCTTCTTGCCCGGGCAGACCGC
>NZ_CFHTCS010000162.1:0-9582 GCF_984369615.1 Martelella sp.
AGCTCCTGGCAGCTCCTGCCGGCTCCCGCGTCACGCTCGGCCTTGATCCGGGCATCCGCACCGGCGTCAAGGTGGCAGCCGTCGATGGCACCGGCAAGCTTCTGGACACGGCCACGATCTACCCGTTCCAGCCGCGCAATGACGTGCAGGGATCAATGGCCGTGCTGAAGGCGCTGATCGCCCGCCACAAGATTTCGCTGATCGCGATCGGCAACGGCACGGCAAGCCGCGAGACCGAGAAGCTCGTGGCCGATCTGCTGAAGGAGGTCCCCGAGCCGAAACCGGTCAAGGTCATCGTCTCGGAAGCCGGCGCCTCGGTCTATTCGGCCTCGGAAACGGCTGCAAAGGAATTCCCCGGCCTCGACGTGTCGCTGCGCGGCGCGGTGTCGATTGCGCGCCGCCTGCAGGACCCGCTGGCCGAACTGGTGAAGATCGAGCCGAAGTCGATCGGCGTCGGCCAGTACCAGCACGATGTCGACCAGATCAAACTGTCGCGCTCGCTCGATGCGGTGGTCGAAGACGCCGTGAACGGCGTCGGCGTCGACCTCAACACGGCCTCCGCCCCGCTTCTCGCCCGCGTTTCCGGCCTAGGACCGTCCATTGCCGAAGCCATCGTCATCCACCGCGATGAGAACGGCGCGTTCCAGAGCCGCAAGGAACTGCTGAAGGTCGCCCGCCTCGGCCCGCGCGCCTTCGAGCAATGCGCCGGCTTCCTGCGCATCCGCGACGGCAAGGAGCCGCTCGATGCCTCCGCCGTGCACCCGGAAGCCTATGACGTGGCCAAGAAGATCGTCGCCGCTTGCGGACGCGACTTGAGAACCCTGATGGGCGACAGCGCCGCCTTGAAATCCGTCGACCCGCGCCAGTTCGTCGACGAACGCTTCGGCCTGCCGACGGTGCGCGATATTCTTTCCGAACTGGAAAAGCCCGGCCGCGACCCGCGCCCGGAATTCAAGACCGCAAGCTTTGCAGACGGCATTGACGAAATCTCCGACCTGAAGCCCGGCATGGTGCTGGAAGGCACGGTCACCAATGTCGCCGCCTTCGGCGCCTTCGTCGATATCGGCGTGCATCAGGACGGGCTTGTCCACGTCTCCCAGCTTGCCGACCGTTTCGTCAAGGACCCGCATGAGGTGGTCAAGGCCGGCGATGTGGTGAAGGTGCGTGTGGTCGATGTCGATGTGAAACGCAAGCGCATCGGCCTGTCGATGAAGAAGGATGACGGCGCGCCTTCCGCCGGGGGGCCGCGCAACGACCGCAAGCCTGAACGGACGAACAAGCGTGACAACCGGGCGTCCCAAGGGGCCTTCGGCGCGGCGCTGGCGAATGCCATGCGCAGGAAATAGCGCTCAGAGCTTTTCGATCCGGTTGCCGTAGATATCATAGCCCCGGCTCTCGCCGGCCACCCGGTAGCCGGTGGTAACCACGGCGAGGCCGGAAAACATGGTGAAGAAAGACGTCACCGTACTGAAGAAGACGGCAACCACCGTGACAAAGGCGCCGACCGTCGGCGCCAGCGCCGCCGGCGCGACTGTCAGGTAGAGCGCGGCCAGCGCGGCAAGGCCGAACTGCAACAGCAACGACAGAACCATGACCAGAAGCGCGATGACGACGTTGGTGATTGCCATGACAAGACCGAATCCCTCACCATGGCGAAAGGCATCGGCGACTCCGAAATCGCGGTCAACCGCTGTCGCCGGAAGCACCAGGGAATAGCGCATCGCCAGCGCGACGACGGCAAAATAACCGACAAGGCCGACGAGTCCGAAGAGGAGCAGTGAGAACCAGTCGCCATTGCGCGAAAGCGCTGCGAGCAGGACCACGACAGCGACCACCGGCACCATGATCAGCAGCATCACCAGCCCGACAAGAATGCTCTTGCCGAGAAAACGCAGTTCGCGCCGTGCAAAACGCACCGGAAAAGATTTCGGCATTTCGCCCAGAAGACCGTGCCTGTGCCAGGCGACGGCGACGGAGCAAAAGGCGATGATATAGATCACGCCCATGGCGACAGCGCCGAGAACAGACAGCAGCACCTGACGGTTGCTAAGCGCGCTCGATTCGAGGCGCACCGGCTCTGCCGGCGAAAACAGACTGACGAAGAAGGCCAGCAGCACCCAGGGCCAGGCAATCCTGAGCGCGACCACGATGTTTGAAAACAGCAGGCCCAGCGATCCGCCCATGACCGCCTTCAGCCGTTCACCAAAAGTCATTGTTCACGCCCCCGGCACCCGAATCAATTCGCACAAAAGTCTTTCCGTCACACATTTTCAAACACGTCGGCACGTCGCAACCAAAAATTGCGAATTCTGCAAGTCTTTGAAATAAAGGCCGGAAGCCAAGGCGCGGGAGATGCCGGGACCGCCTTGTTTCTTGTTTCAAAACGAATATTGTACGCTTAACAATATGTGACATTAGCAGGCATTCAGGGGATTGCGATGGCTTCGCCGCTGTTCAACCTGATCGACAAGATCATCAAAACCGGAACACTCAGGATCAAGACGGAAACGGGAGAGATCACCACATTCGGAGACGGTTCCGGCGAACCCGTCGCTGTCCGCTTCACAGACAGGCAGGCCCAGGATCTCGTCGCGAGCGACCCGGCTCTCACGCTCGGCGAGATGTACATGCAGGGGCGCTTCCTGATGGAGGAGGGCGATATCTACGATTTCCTCTCGCTCGTCCGGCGCAATACGCTCGATATCGTCTTCAGTCCCATGATGGCGGCGAAACTGTTCTGGCGTACTGGCCTCGCCCAGATCAGCACGCGCCTGCCGATCAACAGGAACCGCAAGAATGTCTCGCATCACTACGATCTGACGCCACCCTTGTTCAGCCTGTTTCTGGACGAGGACTGGCAGTATTCCTGCGCCTATTTCGATCCGCCGGACATTTCGCTGGACGAGGCGCAGCTCGCCAAGAAACGCCACATCGCCGCGAAACTGCGCCTCAATGAAGGCCAGCGCGTTCTCGAGATCGGTTCGGGCTGGGGCGGACTCAGCATGTATCTCGCCGAGATGGCCGGCGTCGACTGCACCGGCATCACGCTCTCCCACGAGCAGCATGACATCTCGGAGGATCGCGCGGCCAAGCGCGGGCTTTCCGACAGGGTGCGTTTTAAGCTTCAGGACTACCGCACGATGAAGGCCAAGCCCTTCGACCGGATCGTCTCGGTCGGCATGTTCGAACATGTGGGCATCGGCCGCTACAGGAACTTTTTCGACAAGTGCTTCGAGCTCCTCGATGACGATGGCGTCATGGTGCTGCATTCGATCGGGCGCGACATCGCTGGCCATGGCCACACCAACCCCTTCATCGAGAAATACATCTTCCCCGGCGGCTACATTCCTTCGCTTGCGGAAGTGCTGCCGGCGGTGGAAAAATCCGGCCTTCTCGTGCGCGACATCGAAATCCTGCAGATGCATTATGCCCACACGCTGCGCGCCTGGCGCCAGCGCTTCGTTTCCCGCAAGGAGGAAGCGATCAGGCTTTATGACGAGCAGTTCTTCCGCATGTGGGAATTCTATCTGGCGGGTTCGGAAATGGCCTTCGAATGGGACAAGATGTTCGTCTTCCAGATGCAGTTGTCGAAGAGCCAGTTTGCCACGCCGAACAACCGCCGTTATATGTTCGAGGCCGAGGAGAAGCTCAAGGCCGCGGAAGCGACCAGGGCGCCTCTCGAACCGGTCGAATTCGACTGAAGCCCTGCCCTCTTCGGGGATAAAGGCTCCAGACGGCACCTGACCGGTCGGCAGACTTGACGCTTTGATGCACAGAGGTCTCATGGGCACGACCACAGAGGATAACGGCCGCGTTTTCGACGCTCCGTCGGACAATTTCGTCTACAACCTTTTGCCGCGCCGGCTTTGGCCCTATGCCCAGCTTGCCCGCTGGGACCGGCCGATCGGCTGGCAATTGCTGATGTGGCCGTGCTTCTGGTCGGCGGCTATGGCGGCGGCCGTGACGGCCGAGGCCAACGCCTTCCGGCCCGGCCAGTTCATCGCCCATCTCCTGCTGTTCTTCATCGGAGCGGTTGCCATGCGCGGGGCGGGCTGCACCTATAATGACCTCGTCGATCACGATATCGACAATCAGGTGGCGCGCACGCGCTCGCGTCCCCTGCCGTCCGGCCGCGTCACCCGGCGGCAGGCGAAGATCTTCATTCTGCTGCAGGCGCTGACCGGCCTTGCCGTTTTGCTGTCGTTCAACCTGTTCACGGTTCTGCTCGGCTTCGCCTCGCTGGCATTCGTGGCGATCTACCCCTTCGCCAAACGGTTCACCGACTGGCCGCAGCTTTTCCTGGGGCTGGCCTTTTCCTGGGGCGGGCTTGTTGGCTGGGCGGCCGTGCTCGGATCGCTCTCCTTGCCGGCGGTGCTGGTCTATCTCGCCGCAATCGTCTGGACCATCGGTTACGACACGATCTATGCCCATCAGGACAAGGAGGATGACGCGCTCATCGGGGTGCGCTCCACCGCGCTGCTGTTCGGGAAAAAGACGAAACCCTGGCTCGTCCTCTTCTATGCCGCCATGCTGGCCCTGCTTGTCGTCGCCTATCTGGTCGCCGGTCTTGGCTGGGCCGCGTTCGCCGGCCTTCTGGCGGCAGGCGCCATGCTGTTCTACCAGATCGCCGTGCTCGATATCGATGACGGCGCGCAGTGCCTCAAACTGTTCAAGTTCAACAGCCGCGTCGGCCTGGTGGTTTTCATCGGCCTGGTGGTCGCGATTTTCCTCGCCTGAGAGTTACGCGGCGACCGCGCGGCCCTTGACCGTCATCTTCACGCCGATCGGGCAGTCGCTGAGCCGCATGGCAAGGCGCTTGATGCTGCGGGCCGCGGCCCGGCGGGCGGGACCTGCCGCATCGTCATTGGCGGCAACGGCCTGGTGCGGCTTGCAATCGACCGGACGGGCGATGCCATCGGCTTCCACCATCATCATCGGGATATCGTAAAGCAGCGCCCAGTCCTGCCAGTCGGCCACAATTTCGCTCAGATCATGGGCGACAAGCAGCGGAATGCAGAGTTCCGGATCCGCATGGTGCAGCTCCAGCGTCACCGTGATGCCGCCATCGGCGTGAGCAACGGCGCGGGCGGCAACGCCCTTGAAGGCACGGCCCGGAAGCGCGATGGAGAAGGGCAGGTTGCTGGAAGGCAGGTTGCGGCGGACAACGGCGCCGCGCTGATCGAGCTTGACGCCGATACGGGTTTCGGCCCCCTTGGCGACATAGGAGAACTTCTGCGGGAACTGCGCCG
The DNA here is from genome assembly GCF_984369615.1 of Martelella sp. Classification (NCBI taxonomy): domain Bacteria; kingdom Pseudomonadati; phylum Pseudomonadota; class Alphaproteobacteria; order Hyphomicrobiales; family Aurantimonadaceae; genus Martelella; species Martelella sp. The sequence continues at coordinate 5,250 of NZ_CFHTCS010000162.1, forward strand.
GATCTATCCTGAGAACCGGTTCCTCATTGCCCCTCTTGACCTGCGAATTCGTCATCTGATCACCCTTTGGCTCTGTCGCCGGTATCCGGCTTTTTCTCTGCGGACTTTCCGTCCGTCTGAAGGCCATCCTAGGCGAGGTTCTTACCAGCCGCCTTAACAAGCAGGGTTAAGAAAATCCAACCCGGATGAATGGTTATCAAAATCCGATCCGTAAGGGTTGAGAGAGCGTGAAGGCCCGGGCAAGGATGGGTTAACCTTGGATGCCGCGACCGGCCCGCGTCGGCTGCGCCTGTCCGGCAGATGTTCTCGACAGGACCGGAGACACCCGCCGGCGCATCAAGGACCGCAGACGGAAATACCCCCGCAGCCGGGCCGCCGGGGTATTTTCGACTGACGCAGGTTGCCGAAGGCCGGTTTCCGGCGCCGGGTAGCAGGCCCTCAGACAGGCAAGTCCGTCCAACAGCCGCATAGGGATCATCAGCGATAGATCGCGGTGACCGCTTCCTCGCCGGCGCGGACATGGCCGCGATACATGCCTTCCGAATTGAACGGCAGGGCGATGTTGCCTTCGCGGTCGACGGCGATGACACCGCCGGAGCCGTCGTTTTCGCCGAGATCGACCATCACGACATGGCGCGCCGCGTCTTCCAGGCTTTCGCCCTTGTAGCGCATTCGGGCCGCGATCTCGGAGGCCGCCGTCCAGCGGATGAAGATTTCGCCATGGCCAGTGCCGGAAACAGCGCATGTGGCATTGTCGGCATAGGTGCCGGCGCCGATCACCGGCGTATCGCCGATTCGGCCCTTGGCCTTGCCGGTCCAGCCGCCGGTGGAGGTGGCGGCGGCCAGATTGCCGTCATTGTCGCAAGCCACCGCGCCGACCGTGCCGTGACGGCGCGCCGGGTCGGCGTCATCCTCGCCCTTGGCCTTCATCTTCAGGGTTTCCTGAAGCGCATTCCAGCGGGCCTCGGTGAAGAAATAGTCCTTGTCGCCGAACTCCAGGCCGGCCTTGCGGGCAATTTCCAGCGCGTTCGGGCCGGTCATGCACACATGGACGGTGTTTTCCATCACCGCGCGGGCCGCGCGCACCGGGTTCTTCGGTCCGAAAATGCCGGCGACGGCGCCGGCCCTGCGGTCACGGCCGTCCATGACGGCAGCATCCATCTCCTGTTCGCCGTGATCGGTAAAAACCGCGCCGCGTCCGGCATTGAACAGCGGCTCATCCTCAAGCGCGCAAACGGCTGCGGTGACAGCATCGAGGGCCGGTCCGCCATCCTTCAGCACCGCCTCGCCCGCTTCGAGCGCGCGACGCAGGCCAGCGTGATAGGCCGCTTCCTTTTCCGCCGTCATCTTCGATTTCAAAATGGTTCCGGCCCCGCCATGGACCGCCAGAGAATAGCGCATGTCTTACTCCTTCAGCCCGGCTTCCCGGGCGCAGTAGCGGGCGATATCCGCATGGGTGGCAATCCAGCAATCGCCCTTTGCCGTGATGTGGGACAACAGTTCTTCCAGAATGAAGATGCGCGACCGGTAGCCGGTAATATGCGGATGCATGGTCAGCAGGAACATGCCGCCTTCCGCATAGGCGCCGTCGAACTCACGCCGGAAGATGTCGAGAACATCGGCAGGCGGGGTATAGGGCCGCTGCGCGCCGAACCGGTTCATCATGAAATAGACGGCGTCATCGCGGATCCACTCGACCGGCAGTTCGACAATGCCGGTAGCCTCGCCATTATCAAGGATTTCATAAGGATCGTCATCGGCAAAGAGCGAGCTGTCATAGAGAAGGCCGAGTTCGCGCGCGATCTTCAGCGTCGCATCGGAATAGTCCCACGAGGGCGTGCGCATGCCGACTGGCCGCGTGCCCGTAATCGTCTCCAGCGTATCGGCGGAACGCAGCATCAGTTCGCGCTCCTTATCGGCCGGCACCTGGGCATTGCGCTCGTGGATCCAGCCGTGGAGGGCGATTTCGTGGCCGTCATCAGCAAGGGACCTCTGCTCTTCAGGATGCAGCAGCGCGGAGACGGCTGGCACGAAGAAACTCGCCTTCGCGCCAAAGCGATCAAGCACCTTGCGGATGCGCGGGATGCCGCGCCGCGCGCCGAACTCGCCCCAGCTGAGGCGGGCGGGCGATTCGCCGCCGTCGCGCAGCTCATTGGTCTCGTGGTCGCTGTCGAAGCTCAGCGCCACGGCGCAGCGCGCGCCGCCCGGCCAGGCTTTCGGCAGCAGGCTTCTGCCCGCGCGCACCTGGTTGACCCGGCCGCGCCAGGTCGCTTCGTCCCATTCATAGGGTTCGCTCATGCATGGCCTCCATCGACCGAAAGAATTTGTCCGCTGATCCAGCCTGCTTGCGGCGAAGCCAGAAACGTCACGGCGTTCGCGATATCGGCCGGCGCGCCGAGACGGCGCATGTGAATGCCGGCAACAACCGCTTTCTGCCGCTCCGGCCCGAAGGCCTGCCACTGCTTCTGCGTCGACGGGTTGGAAAGAATAAAGCCCGGCGCCACGGAATTGACCGTGATGCCGAAGGGGCCGAGCTCGAGCGCCAGCTGTTTCGTCAGCCCCACAAGCGCGTGCTTCGCGCTGGCATAGGCCTGAATGCCGGTGAGGCTCGGCCGCAGGCCCGCGCCAGAGGAAATGGTGATAATCCGGCCCCCGCCGTTCTGCTTCATGCCCGGCGCCACAGCCTGAGCGCACCACATGGCGGCATCGACATTGGCCTGGAAGATCACGCGCCAGTCATCCTCGCCGATCTCTTCGATCGGGCGGCCTGCCTGCCCGCGCACCCCGCCGGCCGATGTCACAAGACCGTCGACCCGGCCATGTTGCGCGAGCACCGACCGGATGGCGGCATGCGCGCCCTCGCGGCTGCCGAGATTGGCCTGATGCAGGCTGATGCCCTCCGCCTCCAGGGGCATCATGCCATCAGCGTCGATGTCGATGGCCGCGACGTCGGCGCCCGAAGTCCTCAACTGGCGGGCAATGGCCGCGCCGATGCCCTGCGCTGCGCCGGTGACGGCGAAGATTTTTCCAGACAGATCTAGCTGCACAGCGGCACCATCTCATCGACAAGGGCCACCGATTGTTCGCGCTTCCCGTCCTCGATGGCATGAATGAGGTCGACCATCCTGGCGAGCGCGGGAACGGCAAGACCGTGCGAGGCGGCAAGCGGGATCATCGTCCCGATCTGGGCATCAACCTCCGTCTTGCGCTTGCGCACGGCCAGATCGCGCCAGATGCCGGAATGGGTCTTTGCGGTCTTGCGGTTATGCGCCACCATCTTCTCGATCGCGATCCGCATCCCATCCGGATCGGCCGTCAGAAAGGCCGCCGGATCAAATCCGTTGAAGCCGAGCGGGTTGACGCCTTCTGCTGCCGCAAGCGTCATCACCTCATGGCCGAGCTTTTCATAAACGACGCGGTGTTCCGGACGCGCCATCGCATCCGACATGGAAAGGGGCGTCAGCGCGGTGCAGAACAGAAGCGCGCCGTAGCCCATCTTGCCCCAGAGATAGCCCCAGATATTGTCGGTCGCCACCGCGTCCGGCTCAACCAGCGACAGGAGACTGTGAACTTCGGCAACACGCGGCGTCATCCGGCCGTCGAGCTCTCCGACGGCAACGGCAGCGCGGTTGCCGTATAGAATACGCCCCGGCTCCAGCCAGTCCGCGCCGAAGTTGACGAAACAGCCGACGGTTTTCCCGGCGCCGATCCTCTCGGCGATCACCTTTTCGTTGAGGCCGTTCTGGGCAGAGACGACATAGCCGCCCGGCGCCAGATGCGGGATAAGCATCTCCAGCGCTTCGGCCGTGTGATGCGCCTTGACCGCCAGGAACACACGCTCGAACTCCCCTTCCAGTTCGTCGGGCGTGCTTGCCGGCAACACATGCGTGAACGCCTCCACCGGCCCCTCGATCCTCAGGCCCGCGGTGCGCATCGCCTCGACATGGTCCGGAACGATATCGACCATATGCACGTCATGACCGGCCCGGGCGAAACAAGCGCCAAGGACGCCGCCGATCGCGCCGGCGCCCCAGATCAGAACAGGAGAATTGCTCATGCCCAGTCACCCTCGATCAGGCTGCGCGTCTCTTCGACGGCGACGGACCAGATCCGGTCCATGTCCTCGTCTGGTCGTTGATAAAGACCACCGTAATTGCCGTCGCCGATCAGTTCGCGCACGCCTTGCGCATTGCGGTCGCGCAGCCGATCGAAATCGACGTAGGGCTTCTGCTCGGCCGGCATCTCGCGGCCCGGCAGCCGGGTCCAGGGAAAGTTCTCCATCCAGCTTGCATGGCTGGCGACGGGATCGATCTCGCGCACGGCCGCAAACGTC
>NZ_CFHTCS010000163.1:0-9496 GCF_984369615.1 Martelella sp.
ACCACTCGAGCCACTCGCCCCACAGCGCGTCGTGCCGCAGCGTCGCGCCGTGGCGTTGCATGAAGCTAAGCTTGAGCGCGGCGTCTGCAGGCTCAGTGAAGGCGAGCCTGCGATCCGCCTTCGGCCGTTGCGACACCAGCCAGCCCTTGCGGCGGGCGGCGAGCGCGTCCTTCAGCTCGCGCAAGCGCTGCGACAGCGGGCTGTCCCTGCTCATTGAGCCGGCCAGAACCGCGATCAACAGCACGGCGCTTTCCGCGATCGTGGCGTAATAGGCCGAGACATTGAGCGACAGCAGAAGGTTCACCACGATCATCAGGATATAGGCCCCGAAAATCGTGCCGGGTATGCCGCCCTTGCCGCCGCCGAGCCGGGTGCCGCCGATGACGACGGCGGCAAAGGTCGGCAGCAGCAGCGCGTTGCCCGCCAGCGGATCGCCGCTGCCGGTCTGGGCGCTGACGAACACGCCGGCCAGACCGTAGAGCCCGCCTGCGAGCATGTAGGTGAAGAAGGTGACGGCGCGGGTGTGAAGCCCCGTCGCACGGGCGGCCTCGGGATCGCTTCCCACCGCATAAAGCGTCACGCCGAAGGCGGTGCGCTTCAGCCAGAGCCACGCCAGAACCAGAACGCCGAGCAGGGTCAGCGGCGCGGGCAGCAGGCCCGGCAGGGTGTCGCCGAGATAGACCGAAGAGAGCGACGGCGCAACGAAGCCGCCCGGCGTTGCCATCACCAGAAGGGTCAGTCCCTGGACGATGAACATGACCGCCAGCGTCACCACAATCGGCTGGAGCCGCATCACCGCGACGAAAAAACCGTTCACCGCGCCGACGCCCATGCCGATCGCGATGCCGATGGCCGTCCAGAGCGGCACGGAGGCCTCCATGTTCGCCGGATCCATCGACGTCGCGAGCACCGCGTTGACCAGCGACACCACGGCGCCTGCCGAAAGGTCGAAGCCGCCGGAAAGGATCACCAGCGTCTGCCCGGCGGCGGCGATGGCGGTGGTGGCTCCGCCGCTTGCCAGAAAGGAAATGTCGAAATAGCTCAGCGGGTACGGGCTGAGAAAGCTGTTGAGCAGCATCAGCCCGGCAAACACCAGGGCGGCGACGATCACCGCCTGGGCCCTTTTGAGGCTGCGCAGGCCCGGCAGCCGGGCGGCGCGCGGGACAAAGGAAATGGGCTGATCGGTCATGCCGGGTTCTCCCGCCTGTCGGAGGGCTTCGGACCGTGAAGCGGATCGCTGCCCCCGAGCGTCGCTTCCATGATGGCGTTCTCGGTCAGGGCGCCGCCTTCGAGCCAGCGGCTCACGCGGCCCTCGTAGAGCACCCCGACGCGGTCGCACAGATGCACCAGTTCGGGAATTTCGGTCGAATGCAGCAGCACCGAACCGCCTGCATCCGAATAGGCGCGCAGAAGCGCGTAGAGCTGTTCCTTGGTACCGACATCGATGCCGCGCGTCGGATCGAAAAGCAGCAGGATTCGGCTTTGCGCCACGAGCCATTTCGCCAGAACGATCTTCTGCTGGTTGCCGCCCGAAAACGCGCCGGCGGGCAGGTAATGCGCGCGTTCGTCGACCTCGACGGCGGCAAAGGCCCCGGCAGCGGCGCGCGCCTCTGCGGCGTCATCCAGCAGCGGACCGCGGCAAAACCGCGACAGCACGGGCAGGCTGACATTCTGCCGCCCCGGCAGCTTGAGGAACAGGCCCTGCGCCTTGCGTTCCTCGGGCACCAGGCCGATGGCGACGGAAGACTGCAGCGCATCGGCGGGCGAGCGCAGGTGCAGCGGCGCGCCGTCCAGTTCGATATGGCCCGCATGCAGGTGTTCCTGGCCGAACAGCGCTGAAAACAGCGCTTCCTGGCCCATGCCCTGCAGCCCGGCAATGCCGAGGATCTCGCCCCGGTGCAGCGCGATGTCGGCCTCCTTCAGCTTTGGCCCGGCCGACAGGGCGCGCGTCGCCAGCACCGGCGTTTCACCTTGCCTGTCGCGCGGCGGACGCGGCGGCGGGAAGGCGTTCTCCACCGAGCGTCCGATGATCATCTCCACCACTTCGGCATCGGTGACGTCGGCCACCTTCGCCGAATGCACCGAGCGCCCGTTGCGCAGGATGGTCAGCGTGTCGCAGAAGGCGCGCACCTCGGGCATGCGGTGCGAGATGAACAGCACGGTGATCCCGCGCGCCGCCGCATCGGCGATGATCCGTCCGAGCCAGTCCACGTCGCCGCCGGAAAGGGCCGAGGTCGGCTCGTCCAGCAACAGGATGCGCGGCTTGCGATAGAGCGCGCGGGCAATCTCGATCTTCTGGCGCGATGCGAGCGTCAGTTCGCCGGCCAGAGCATCGAGGTCGACGGAAAGGTCGAGCGCGTCGAAATGGGCGGTTACGGCGCGACGGGTGCGCCCGCGGTTCAGCGTTGCAAGCGGCGTCCATGGCGCGCGCGGCAGCAGCATGTTGTCGAGCACCGTCAGGTCTGGCACGAGGGTCAGTTCCTGGAAGGCGGTCTGCACGCCCGCCGCATGGGCGTCCCGCGGCGAGCGCAACGCGACCTGCCGCCCGTCGATGCGAATGTCGCCGGCATCGGGCCGCACAAGGCCCGACAGCAGCTTCATCGTGGTCGATTTGCCCGCGCCGTTCTCTCCCAAAAGCGCGTGAACGCGTCCGGGAGCGACGGAAAACGCGACCTGGTCATTGGCCACAGTTGGTCCGTAGGCCTTGGTCAGGCCCGAGACCGCGACGGCGGGTGCGGATGACATGGCGTCCTCGAGAATTCTGTGGAAGGGTCCGGCGACGCCCGGCCGCCGGATCGGGACGCTGGATCAGCGCTCGGGCTGACCGACAAGGGCCGCGTTCAGCCCGAGTTGCGGCAGTTCTTCCGAGAAGATCGACGCGAACCAGCCCGGATTTGAGACCAGCCCCGGCTGGAAGACGTTGCAGCCAGCCTTCTGTTCATCCCAGCTCCCGGTTTCACACAGCTCAACCGTGTCGTTGGTGACCAGCGGCAGCGGCAGGGTGGTGTGCTGCGGGATTTCGGCCCCATCGAGCTTGTCGACCGCGAGCTTCAGCGCCAGTGCGCCGGAATAGGGCGGAGAGGCGTAGGAAATCCGCGCCGCGCCCATGGGCGCATAGGGGACTGCGGCGCCTTCGACCGCGCTGTCGGCCGGCAGCATCTGGATGCGCCCGCCGTTCGAGCCTTCGCCGGCGCAGGGCAGCAGGTCTTCGGGCGCCTGGCCCGCCTCGAGCTGCATGGCGTTGGCGGTGTAGCAGCCGACCTGCATCCACAGCCCGTCGATCTCCGACCAGTCGCGGGTCGCCATCAGCTTGTTGAGCTCGGTCCGCGCCACCGCCTGGCTCCACATGCCGACCGCCTCGCCGACGATATTGATGCCCGCGTGTTCGGCAAAGACGGCCTTGGCCGCCGCGGTCCTGGCCGTGTCGACCGAGGTTCCGGGAACCCCCGTGACCATCACCACATCGCCCTCGCCGCCCATCGCCTCGACAAGCCATTCGGCCGTCTTGCGACCGGCTTCCGCCTGGTCGATGGTGACGTTATAGGCGCAGGGCTCGGTGATCTCGGCGTCATAGGCGATGATCGTCACGCCGCGCGAGCAGGCGCTGCGCACCACGCTGTTCAGCGCCGTGGGCGAAATCGGGTAGACAACGATCGCATCGGCGCCGGCCTGCACCATGGCATTGATCTGCTGGATCTGACGCTGGGCATTGGGGCCCGCCACCTGCACCTCGAGGTTCACGCGGTCCCTGTAGTCTTCCGAGGCGGCCAGCGCCTTGATCATGTTCGAGGCTTCGGCCTGCCAGTCATTGCCGATATAGCTCATCGACAGGTAGATGTCGTAGGGTTCCGATCCCTGCGCCTGCACGGTTCCCGCAAGGCCGACGGCGCAGGCTGCGCCCGCAAGTATACGTCCAATCATAGCTTCCTCCCTTGGTGGGCGACTCTCCCGATCGCCCGACAGGACTCAAGATTAAATATCTTTGATCAAAAGTCAAAACATCTTTCTCTTTGACGTGAAATTTCGTAGCTTTGTCAGCGGAACAAGAGGATTTCGCCATGCTCGAGAACGTGACGCCGTTGAAAAAGGAGACGCTTCAGGCCCTGGTGCACCAGCGCCTGTGCGACCTCATTCTCCAGGGAGAGATCGCGCCTGGGGAATCGGTCACCGTGGCGAGCATCGCCAAGGCCCTGAACGTCAGCCCGATGCCCGTGCGCGAGGCGATTTCCCGGCTGATGGCGCTCGGCGCGCTGACGGTGGTTTCCGGCCGCTCCATCGGCGTGCCCGTGCTCGGCGCGGCGCAGCTGGAGGACCTGCGCAGGGTCCGCTCCGAGATCGAGGCCTCGGCCGTCACCTGGGCGGTCGCGAACCGGTCCGCGGCGTTCGAGAAGCGGCTCGAGGAGCTGCTGGAACGGATGGAAGACGCGGAAGCCAGGGGGCAGGTGCGGGACTTCATCCACCGCAATTACGAATTCCACTTCGCAATCTACGCGCAGGCTGGTTCCGCTCTCATGCTCGAGATCATCGGCACGCTCTGGCTGAGGATCAACCCGCAATTCCACCTGTTGCAGCGGCACGGCCACTACAAGGCGTCAAACCGGCAGCACCGCGCACTTTACGAACGGATCTGCGCGGGCGATGCAGACGGCGCGGTGTCGGCCCTTCGGGAAGACATCGACAGCGCCTATGCCGTTCTCGTCAGGACGCTGGAAGAACGCGGGTCGCGCGCCGGCCAGACGCTGGCGCGATAGAGCGCCGTGCATCCATTCGGACGCACAAAGGAGGCTCTGACTTATTGAATCGACGCATCGTGCTTTCCGGGAAACGACGCCGCCCGGATTGGACCGGCTCCGTTCTCGGCGGAGCCTGAACAGTCAGGATCGCTCTGTTTCCCCCAAAAAGCCGTCATTCCGGCTTCGGGGCACCGGCAGCACGCTCGGCGAGCCTTTGCTGTTCGTCGGCCTCGCGCGCTCTCTTCTGCTCCTTTTCGCCGTCACGATGCGACTTGATGGCGAAGAACATGGCCGTGCCCAGCACGCCAAGCTTGAACAGGCCGAGGACCACAGGAACCCAGTTCATCGTTTCCACTCTCCATTGCTGCTGTTTTCGCGACGTCGCCTTGAGACGATGGGCAGCCTCGGCTCGGCGGTGACGGATTGTCTCCTGGAGCACGGCCGCGTTTCCCCGAATCGCGAATACGCTCTGACCTTTTGTTTTTCCGCGCCTCCGGAGGGAAATCCGGTCTCCACTTTTCCTGGATGCGTTCTCGTCTGGCGACGGCGTGAAACGGGCTCTTCCCGGAACACGCCATCGTCCGGTCCCCGACTATGCCGTCAGCCCGGCTCAATCAAGCCGACGCCCCGCTACAAGTTGACGCATATCAAGAAGCCGGAAGCAACCCACTCTGCCCGCGGTTCGCAGACAGCAGGGCCTTGAAACAAGGGGGAGCGCGCAACGTCCCTCGCCGTTACTGCACGGGCAGAGGCAAGCGGCACGGTCACGATCGCCGAATTGTTGCGAGCCGTGAAACAGATCACGCAGATCAAGGGAAAGTCATGTCGGTAAAAATGGCGCGCTCGGGAAGATTCGAACTCCCGACCCCCAGATTCGTAGTCTGGTGCTCTATCCAGCTGAGCTACGAGCGCTTGCCTTGCGATGCGCCGCGTCTTGTCTGCGGCGTGCGAGAGGGCTTCTAGAGCCTTCGGATTTGGATTGCAAGCGGTTTCCGGAAAAAACCTGTCATTTTTCTGAAACACGCGCGGGACCGACCGTTCGCGATCCTTCAGCAACGTCCGGACATCAAGGTCTGTGTCATTAATTGTCTTATAAAATCAAATGCATAGTTCTCCTTTCGACACCAGGAACGAAACAGGCAAAGCGCCCCGGAAAGACGCGGAGCGGCTCAGGCGCCGGTCTCGCTGCGCCAGTTTTCAAGCGCCACCGGGCGGTCGGGAATCTCGATGCGGAACAGCGTGCCCTGCCCCGCCTTTTCCACCAGCGCGATCGTGCCGCCATGGGCGAGCACCAGTTCGCGGGCGATCGCGAGGCCGAGCCCCGTGCCGCCGCTGCGCACGCCGCCCCTGAAGGCGGCGAACAGGTTTTCGCGCGCCCTTTGCGGCATGCCGGGGCCGGTATCGTCGACGGACAGAGAGACGACGCTGCCGTGACGCTGGGCCGAAACGATCAGACAATTGAGCGTATCGCGCCTCTCATCGGCCTGCTGCGTCAGCGCCTGGACGCTGTTGCGGCAGAGGTTGAAGACCACCCGGAACAGCTGCTCGGGATCGGCGTCGACCTTCAGCTCCTCCGGCACGCGGTTGACCCAGTCGATTGGCTGTTCGGCGGAAAGCTCCAGATAGTCGTGCACGTCGTTGATCAGCTCGAACAGCCCCACCATCTCCCGTTTTGGCTCGGCTTCGGAGACCTGGCCATAGCTCAGCACCGAGCGGGAATAGGCCGCCGCCCGGTCGATGGCGCGCAGCAGCTTCGGCGCGACGCGGCGGACCACCGGATCGTCGGTGCCCGCGATCCGGTCCGACATCAGCTGGGCGGAGGCCAGGATGTTGCGCATGTCGTGGTTGATCTTGGACACGGCCAGACCGAGTTCGGCCAGGCGCTTCTGCTGGCGCAGCGTCTTCTGCAGCTCGCTCTGCATGGACGCGAGATGGCGGCCGGCGATGCCCAGCTCATCCGTGGTCTCTTCCGGGCGATAGACGCTTTCCGGCAGATCCGGATGATCGGAAAAGGCCTGCATGTTGGCGATCTGGCGCCGGAGCGGCCGAACCAGGATGGCATTCAGCCGGAAGAAGATCAGCATCGCCGTGAACGTCGACAGGAGAATGCTCAGGAGGAAGATGTTGCGGGCATAGACGAGCAGCGCATGATGAAGCTCGTCGTCCGAGATCACCAGTTCGATGATCGCGTCGCTGTCGCCGATAGGGCCGAACACGCGGATGGCGCGGTCGCCGCCGAACAGAAGCTCGTCGAAGGCATCGACCACGGCCTCGACCGGCCCGACATCGGTCAGGTCATAGGTCTTGGAGATTTCCGGCGGCATGTCGGTGATGGCGAGAAGCTGCGAGGCGCCGTCCTTCCTGAGCACGATCGCCTTGGTGCCGGTCGCCATCAGCGTCTCGTCCTGCAGCGCGCGCGGCAGGACCTGTGGCTGCAACCCGTCGATCACGGTCGCCGCGGCGGCGGCGGTGCTCAGCCGGTCGTCCAGCCATCTCAGCCGCATGCTGGCCAGCGAGGGCACGAAAAAGACAATTTCGGCGGACATGATGATAACGACCGTCAGCGCCAGAATGCGGCCCGACAGGCCCGACAGAAAACCGGGAACGGCGACCGCGTCGTCAGGCGCGTCCTGCGTCTTCCGGGAACTTGCCCTCAGCATCGCATGTCTCCGGTTGGATAGGTTGAGAGATCATAGACCAATCCCCAACAGGACAAAACCGCCATATTTGAGGCACTTGCAAAGTCTCCCGCCCGGCATGATTGACAATTTGCGACCCTTTCCCTTATAAGCCGCGCAGTTTCCGGAAGCCTTGGCCCGCCTCACCAGGCGGCGTTCATGCCGGCAACATCATCCACACGCTTCAACTGCTCCGGCAGTTCACCAAGAAGGGCCGCACACCGCGGTATTTAAACAAATGTCTACCAAGCGTACCTATCAGCCTTCCAAGCTTGTTCGCAAACGCCGTCACGGCTTCCGTGCCCGCATGGCCACCAAGGGCGGCCGCAAGGTCCTCCAGGCCCGCCGCGCGCGCGGTCGCAAGCGTCTTTCGGCTTAAGGGCTGAAAGCCCCGATGGCCGGACCGGACGACAATGCCGAGATGGTTGTCGGGCGGCTCAAGACCCGCCCGCAATTTCTGGCCGTCCAGAAAGGCGAACGGCGGAAGGGCCCGCTGTTTCTGCTGGAAGTACTTGACCGGCGCGAGCCCCTGGAAGGGCCCCGCGTCGGTTTTACTGTGACCAAGCGGCAGGGAAATGCCGTCGAGCGCAACAGGATGCGCCGCCGGCTGAAAGAGGCTGTGCGCCTCAAAGGCGCATTTGCAATGCAACCCGGTTGCGATTATGTCGTTGTGGGCCGTCGGGAGGTGCTCGACGTCTCTTTCGCGATGCTCGCAGATGAGCTGGAATCACGGATTTCGAAATCGCCCCGAACCGGACGGAGCCGCAAGGCGTCCGCACCAGGAAGATAAGATGGAAAACAACCGCAATTCTGTCATTGCGATCGCGCTCACGGTCCTGGTCGTTCTGGCCTGGCAGTTCCTGTATATGGGTCCGCGCCTGGAAGAGCAGCGCGCCGCGCAGGAGCAGGCAGCGCAGCAGCAGGCGGCCCAGGAACAGACCGCTGCAACGAACAATACCGCCAGCTCCGGCACTGCCGGTTCTTCCGCGACCGGCGCCAGCGGCGATGCCGTGTTCTCCCAGGCCGGCGCCCAGCAGGAAACGGCTCCGCGCGTCAAGATCGAGACGCCCGCGCTTTCCGGCTCCATCAACCTTGCCGGCGCGCGCATCGACGACATCAAGCTCAAGGACTATCACGTCACCGTGAACCCGACGAGCCCGATCGTCACGCTGTTCTCGCCGGCCGACACGGAGAACGGCTATTTCGCCGAGCTTGGCTTCGTCCAGGGCGAGAATTCCGGTTCGGTTCCCGGTCCCCAGACCGTCTGGACGCTTGAAAAGGGCGATACGCTGACGCCCGCGACACCGGTCGTGCTGTCCTATACCAATGACTCCGGCCTGACCTTCAACCGCACGATCTCCATCGATGACGATTACATGATCACGATGGACGACACGGTGACCAACAGTTCGGACAAGCAGGTGACGGTCAATCCCTATGGCCGCATCACCCGCTTCAACCTGCCCGACGAACCTTCCGCCTGGGTGCTGCACGAGGGTTTCCTCGGCGTCATGTCCCCTGATGCCGGCATCACGGAAGACACCTACAAGAACGTCGCCAAGGAAAACGAAACCTATACCGGCTCGAACGGCGGCTGGTTCGGCGTCACCGACAAATACTGGGGCACGGCGATCATTCCCCAGTCCGACATGAACTACGACGTCCGTTTCTCGCATTTCACCGACGGCCGGGCGCGCTATCAGGCGGACTATTCCGACAATCAGCCGCTGACCATCGCCGCCGGACAGTCGGCCGAGCTGCAGACCAAGGTTTTCGCCGGGGCCAAGGTCACCAACATCCTGACCCAGTACCAGAAGCAGTACAACATTCCCCTGTTCGACCGCATGATCGACTGGGGCTGGCTGTGGTTCATCACCAAGCCGCTGTTCCAGTTGATGGATTTCATCTACCATCAGGTCGGCAATTTCGGCGTCGCGATCCTGATCACGACCGTCATCATCAAGCTTCTGTTCTTCCCGCTCGCCTCCAAGCAGTATGCCTCCATGGCCAACATGAAGCGCATGCAGCCGAAGATGACCGAGTTGAAGGAGCAGTATGGCGACGACCGCATGGGCCTGCAGAAGG
>NZ_CFHTCS010000164.1:0-9476 GCF_984369615.1 Martelella sp.
CAGACACATCCGCGCGGTCATCGCGGCGGCGGCAATCTCGCTTGTTTCCAGGGCCTGTTGATTTGCACTGAGAGCTGACCCGGTTGGGCTGAAGATTTCCATTGAGATTTGACCCATGTGACCCTTCCCCGAGCGAAGCGCGAGGGGGTCAACGGAGTGATCGACATGGGACTACTGAACGTGATCCGGAAGCTGCGCCTTCGTCAGGGCTTGCCGATACGAGAGATCGCGCGCCGCACAGGCCTGTCGCGCAATACGGTCAAGAAGTATCTGAAGGCTGATGTCATCGAGCCGCATTTTGCGACGCCTGATCGCCCGAGCAAGCTTGACCCTTTTGGCGAGAAGCTGGCGGTCTGGCTGAAGACCAATGCCGGGAGGCCACGCAAAGAGCGGCAGACCCTTACGAAGATGCATGCCGATCTCGTCGCTCTCGGCTTCACCGGCTCCTACAGTCGTGTGGCGGCCTTTGCACGAGAATGGCGGGCAGATCGTCAGAGCGAGCAACAGACGACAGGTCGCGGGACGTTCGTTCCGCTGGCGTTCCGTGCTGGCGAAGCGTTCCAGTTCGACTGGAGCGAGGACTTTGCAGGCGTGGGTGGCGAGCGCACGAAGCTCCAGGTCGCCCATATCAAGCTGTCGCATAGTCGGGCGTTTCTCTTGCGCGCGTATCCTTTGCAGACCCATGAGATGCTGTTCGACGCACATTGGCACGCATTCCGAGTCTTCGGTGGCGTGCCGGAGCGCGGGATCTACGACAACATGCGCACGGCTGTGGACCGTGTCGGTCGGGGCAAGGAACGGCAGGTCAATATCCGCTTCCTCGCCATGGCCAACCATTATGTGTTCGAGCCCGAGTTCTGCAATCCGGCGGCGGGTTGGGAGAAAGGGCAGGTCGAGAAGAATGTCCGCGACGCCCGTCACCAGATGTTGCAGGGCATGCCAAACTTCTCTGATCTTGCGGGGCTGAACGCGTGGCTGGAAAAGCGTTGCTACGAGCTGTGGCATGAGACTGCCCATGGCACGCTGCCCGGAACCATCGCCGATGTCTGGGCAGCGGAACAAAGGACCTTGATGCCTCTGCCAGTGGCGTTTGACGGCTTTGTCGAGGTGAGTAAGCGTGTCTCACCCACCTGCCTGATCAGCTTCGAGCGCAATCGCTACAGCGTTCCCGCATCCTTTGCGAACCGGCCTGTCAGCCTTCGGATCTATCCCGATCGGTTGGTCGTGGCGGCGGAGGGCAACATCCTGTGCGAGCATGCCCGCCTGATCCAGCGCAGCCACAAGTTGCCCCCGAAGACGATCTATGACTGGCGTCACTATCTGGCGGTCGTGCAACGGAAGCCCGGGGCTCTTCGCAATGGCGCACCCTTTCTGGAATTGCCACCTGCCTTCAGGCAGTTGCAGGATCAGATGCTACGCAAACCCGGTGGTGATCGCGAGATGGTCGATATTCTCGCACTCGTCTTGCAGCATGATGAGCAGGCCGTGCTGACCGCCGTGGAATTGGCACTGACCGAGGGCGTGCCCACCAAGACCCATGTGCTGAACCTCCTGCACCGCCTTGTCGACGGCAAGGTGACTGGTGGTCTGCCACTGGATACTCCGCAAGCGCTGATCCTGCGGCGCGAGCCCAAGGCCAATGTCGAACGTTATGACGCCCTGCGCAGTCAGATCACTGCAGGAGGCCGCCATGCGTCATGACCCTGCCGCCGGTGCCATCGTGATCATGCTCCGCAGCTTGAAGATGTATGGCATGGCCCAAGCCGTCGAGGATCTCATCGAACAGGGGGCACCTGCCTTTGAGGCGGCCATCCCTATCCTGTCGCAACTGCTGAAGGCCGAACTAGCCGAACGGGAGGTGCGCTCCATCGCCTATCACATGAAGGCGGCACGCTTCCCAGCCTACAAGGACCTCTCGGGCTTCGACTTCGCCGCCAGCGATATCAACGAGGCCACCGTTAGAACGCTGCACCGCTGCGAGTTCCTCGACGGCGCGCAGAATGTCGTCCTGATTGGCGGACCGGGCACCGGAAAAACCCATGTCGCGACCGCCCTTGGCATACAGGCCGTTGAGCATCATCGCCGCAAGGTCCGCTTCTTCTCCACAATCGAACTGGTCAACGCCCTCGAACAGGAAAAGGCCAAGGGCAAGGCGGGGCAGATTGCCGAAAGCTTGACCCGCCTCGACCTCGTGATCCTCGACGAGCTTGGATACCTGCCGTTCAGTGCCTCGGGCGGGGCGTTGCTGTTCCACTTGCTGAGCAAGCTTTACGAGCGCACCAGCGTCGCGATCACAACCAATCTCAGCTTCAGCGAATGGGCCACGGTCTTCGGCGACGCGAAGATGACCACGGCCCTGCTCGACCGCCTCACACACCGCTGCCACATCCTGGAAACCGGAAACGACAGCTTCCGCTTCAAGGCAAGTTCAGCCGCAGCAGCCCGAAAGAAGAAGGAGTGAAACCGTGCATTGACCAACACATGACCCAAAAGCCATAACCAAAGGTGGGTCACTTCTCGATGGAAAACCCGGGTCAGCTCTCAGTGCAAATCAACACCCTGCAGTATCCGTTCGGCATGAATGCCGCCGCGACCGGGAGAGTATGTGAAGGCGACACCTGGCGGAGCACCGCCGCCCCAAGGACGATCATCCCGCGCCAGCGCCCAGAAGTATCCGGTCTTGGTCTTGCGGGAGCCAGGATCGAGAACTGGGGCACGGGTCTCATCCATGAACAGTTTGGTCGAGCGCTTCAGGTCGGTGATCAGTGCATCGAAGACGGGCCGTAGTTCATAGGCTGCCCGACCGACCCAGTCGGCAAGCGTGGAGCGGTCGATATCGATGCCCTGACGGCTCATGATCTGCGCCTGCCGATAGAGCGGAAGGTGATCGGCATACTTGGAGACAAGAACATGTGCGACGGTTGCTTCCGTCGGAAGCCCTGCCTGGATCAAACGTGCAGGTGCGGGAGCCTGAACGACGCCGTCAGTGCAGGCACGGCACGCATATTTGAGGCGACGAGTGACGATCACGCGGAACTGTGCTGGGATCACGTCCAACCGCTCGGAGACATCTTCGCCAATGCAATGGAGGCAACCGCCACAGCCGCAGATCAGGCTTTCTGGCTCAATAACTTCCTCGATACGCGGGAGATGCTTCGGAAGCGAGCCGCGATTGATCGCACGTGGCTTGGCAATCCTATTTGCCGCAGGAGCGTCCGCCTCATCCTCGGCATGGATGACAGCCATGGCCGTCTCCAGGTCTTCCAGCGCCAGGTCGAATTGGTCAGGATCGCTCTTCTCGGATTTGCGTCCGAAGGCTGCCTGTTTGAACGCTGCGACCAGCTTCTCAAGTCGTTCGATCCGCTCATCCTTGCGGGCGATATGCTCATCTTTGCTGGCTATCGCGACGTCCTTTGCCGCCTCGCGTGCCTGCGCCGCGATCAGCAGCGCCTTCAGGGCGGCAACATCATCGGGAAGATCGGCGGCTTCGAGCATGGCCGGAAAATATCAAATCCCGAGCGGATTTGCCTCTGGAATTTGGGGCGCTGAGTCATCGTGCCGCAGCTATTCGATGGCCTCCGGCGTTCTCGTCTGGACGGCATGAACCCGCCGCCAGTCGAGGCCCGCAAATAGGGCTTCGAACTGAGCATGTGTGAGTGTCATCAAGCCATCCTTGATGCCAGGCCAAGTGAATGTGTGCTCTTCAAGCCGTTTGTAGGCCATGACGATTCCGGAGCCATCCCAGTAGATCAGCTTCAACCGGTCCGCCTTGCGCGACCGGAAGACAAAGACCGTTCCCGTAAACGGGTCCTTATGCAACTCGTTTTTTACCAAGGCCGCCAAGCCGTCATGACCCTTGCGGAAGTCGACAGGTTTGGTCGCCACCATGATCCGTACGCGGTTCGACGGAAAGATCATGTCGCTGCCGCCAAGGCGCGGGCGATAGCCGCGATCCGGGACGCCGACGCGCCTTCCTCAAGACGGATCGTAACTGGACCCACGACAATCTCGGCGCGGGAAGCGACCTTGACGGTCTGCGGCTCCGGCGCTGGAGCATCAACAACGATGGCCGCAAACTCGACTGCGTCTTCCGGCTCTGGCAACACCAGCTTGCCCTGCCGCGCAAGGGTTCTCCACGATGACAGGTGGTTGGCCTTCAGCCCGTAGCGTCCCGCTACTTCATTTACTGTCGCGCCCGGGCGCAAACTTTCCGACACGATCCGCGCCTTGACCTCATCAGGCCACTGGCGATGCGTCTCACGCCTGCTCCGCCCCGTTGTGAAAACCTCCAACGTAGACTCCATGGAGAAACTCCTTGTCGCTCATCCATGGAATGTCGATCACAAATCAGAAGCCTGCAGACAATGTGGGGGTAGAACACCGGTTACCACTGATCCGCGCTCCGGCCTGCAATACCGCCTGACCGATACCGGTCTTGCCGAATTGTCCCTTGCCCCCATTTCTGCCGAATGGGCGCCGGGGCGTGCCATTGCCGAGGCGCCTGACCCGGTCTGGGCCGAAAGTCTTGCCAATGCGCCTGTCGAGACGATCTCGGCGGTGACCGCCGCGCTGACGGATCTTGTGCTGGCCACGCCGGATCTGAAGGTGCCGAACGTCGATCACCTGCCAGACAGCCGCGCCAAGCGGCATCTCTTGGCGCTGGTCGCGTTGTGGCAAAGGTTGGGGGATGCGCTGCCAGAGGGGCTGGCACCGATTTCCCATGTGCTGGCCCTGCCGCATGGGCCGTTCCTGGGCTCGTTGCCGGTGGTTGAAGGTTCGCTGGATCCTCTAGCTCCTGCTGCGCTGCAGGCGCTTTTTGCCCGGTTGCGGGACGAGTTCGGCACTGTTCCCGCAAGCGCCTATACGCCCCGGGCCGCAATCGGCAGCCGCCTGCACGCGCTGCAGGGCGGTGTTTCAGCGCAGGATATCGAGGCCGGGGTTCTGGATGACAGCCTCGCGTTCTATGGTCTGCGCGATCCCGCCGCCTGCGCCGATTTCGCCGCCGCCCAAGCCCGGGCGCTGATTGAGTCCGGCGTTTCGGCCCGTGAAATCGCCGTGCTGTCGGGCGATGATCTGCGCCAGATCGCGCGCGCTTTCTCAGCCCAGGGAGTGCCGCTCTCGGGCCTTCCGGGCCAATTACCCGAGCGAGATGTCATTGGCGAGACCGCGCTACATCTGGCGCTGGCCAAGCGACCGCCAACTCCGGCTATGGTCTTGGCGAGCCTCGCGCTTTCTCCCTTGATGCCCTGGGCGGCACAGACCGGGCGCGATCTTGCCGAAAGCCTCATGGGTGGCGATTTCCGAGGCGCCATCCTCACGGACACGCCCGCACATAAGGAACTGTGGGACGATATCCGCGCCTCGGCCGGCAGCTTGCCGCAGCTGCGATTCCTGCTGGACCGGATCTGCGAGCGGATCGGAAAAGGCGATCAGGTCCGCGCGCGGCTGACTGTCCCCCCCGGCGAAGGCACGCCGGATTGGGAGATAATCCTGCGTGGCATTCAGATCGCGCCGCCCATGGTTGCGGACCCCGACCGCAATCTTGAAGGCGTCAGCCTCTGGTCCGCGCATGAAAGCCCGTGGCGCCCATGCCGCCATCTGATCGTCAGCGATTTCACCGACGGGCTTTACCCGACTCGCCCGCGTGCCAATCCGCTGTTTCTTGACAGCGAGATCGCTGCGATACACGCGGGAACCGGCGTTCACCTTCGCGGTCGGGCCGAGGGGCTGGCGCAAAGCCTCGCGTTACTTGATCAACAGCTTCAGGCGGTTTCCGGCAGCGTCACCTTCCTCATCCCATGGCGCGATCTGGCGGGCGGGCGCTTGCAACCTTCGGCCGGGTTGTCGCTGGTCGCGCGGGCGGTGGCGGGCGTTGAGGATGCCAGCGATCTGATCACCGATCTGTCGCGTCAGAGCCCTGCGGAATGGCCGATTGCGTATCACCATCTGATGCCGGTGCCGGAACCCGCGGAATTGCCTGAGGAGCTTGCTTTCCCGGGGCATGACCTTCTGTCCCTTCGTCGGCGCGATGACGGCACCGCCAAACCGCAATCGCCCTCACGGCTCGAGACGCTGCTTGTCAGCCCGCTCGCCTGGCTTCTGGCCGAGGTTGGGGCCGAGGATATGTCTTGGTCGACCGAAGAACTCGACGTGATGGCAAGGGGCAATATTGCCCATGATGTCTTTGAGCATGTCTTCCTGAAGGATCAGCCGTTCCCGGAAACCGAGGCGCTGGCAGAACTGATCGCCGAGGCCTATGACCGCGCGCTCACCCGTCACGCGGGCTATCTGCGCAGCCCGTCATGGGAGATGGAGCGCCACGGTTTGGAGCGTGAGATCATGGCGGCGGCCCTGCGCTGGTGCGACCATTTGCTGGCGCTCAATGCCAAGATCATCGGCAATGAAATCTGGCTGGCCGGTGAGGCGCATGGCATCAATCTGCATGGCAAGGCCGACGCGATCCTTGAACTGCCTGATGGTGCACTCTTGATCATCGATCACAAGAAAAGCGGCACCAAGGGCCGACGGCAGCGGATGGAGGCGGGCTGGGATCTGCAGGCAGGGCTTTACGCCGATATGATAGCGCGGCCCATGCGGCGCGAGGGTGACGGCATGGACCCGCTGATCGGCCGCAAGGTGGCGGTCGCCTATCACCTGATGAATGATGGCGGGCTGCTGACTTCGGGTCTGGTCTTGCCCGAGGGCTCGCCCGCCCGCGACATGGGCGATGCGGTGAATGCCGGGGCGGTAGCCAAGCTGGCGGAACGCTTGGCCGAACTTGGTGCAGGACGGGTCGTGCTGAACACCTCTGAGGATGCGGCCTTCTTCAAGAAAGAAGCCGGCTTCACCCCATATGCGCTGACCGATGGCTCGGCCCTGGTCACCGCCTTCATCCGCACGCTCGAGGAGGAATGACCATGGCCCCCGTCAATGCAGATCAAGGTCTGGTCATCGTTCCCGCGGGTGCCGGCGCGGGCAAGACCCACCGCATCAAGACCCAGCTGTCCGATTGGGTGAAACGCGGCATTGTCCGGCCCGAACGTATCCTTGCCGTCACCTTTACCGAGGCCGCGGCTGGCGAGTTGCGCGAAAGGATCCGTGCCGGCCTTCTGGCCGATGGACTGGTCGCCGAGGCGATGGCGGTCGAGCGCGCCTATGTCTCGACCATACATGGACTGGGCCTGCGGCTTTTGACCGAACATGCTCTGGCGGCTGGCGCCTCGCCGCAGCCGCGCCATCTGGGCGATGCCGAGCGGGATCTGCTGATCCGTCAGGCACTGGCACATGCCAAGGCGCTGGACCCGATCAAGGCCGCGCCCGAGCGGTTCGGTTACGCCCCGAACTTCGTGAAGGGCGAGACGGTCGAAGACAGTTTGCGCGCCCGGGTGCTATCGATGATCGACCTCTTGCGCGGCCTTGGGGACAAGGGGCGTGACGCTGGCCTGATCGCTCCGGCACTGACGCAGCTGGATACGGTTTACGGGCCGGTTCTGGATGACCCTATCGCCGCGACCACCGCGTTGCAGACGGCCGTGCAGGTCATGATCGCAGCCTTTCCCGAGGGAGGCATGGCCGGGATCACCGCCAAAACCAATGTCGAGAAGCTGGAGAAAAACCTCGCGCTTTTCAAACGTGTTGATCGCGCGCCCGATCTTCTGGATCGGGATTGGCAGGTCTGGAACGATCTGCGCAGCCTGTTCATCTCTAACCGCTCCAGCAAGACGCCTGCGGGATATGACGACCTTGCCACGGCGATCATGGCGGCGGCGGATGTGCTGCCCTGCCATCCCGGCCCGCTGGCCGATGCTAAGCTGCACCTGTCCTGCCTGATCGCCTGCGCGCAAGAGGTGATGGCGGCCTATGAGACCCGCAAGAAGGCGCTCGGCCTGATCGACTTTGCTGATATGATCACCGGGGCTGAGCACCTGCTCCGCACCGACCTCGCCGTGCGGCAAGCGGTGCTGGACGAGATCGACTGCGTCATCATCGACGAATTCCAGGATACCAACCCTGTGCAATTCGCGCTTTTGTGGCAGTTGGGCCAGCACGCGCCGCGTACACTGCTGGTGGGCGATGTCAAACAGTCGATCATGGGGTTTCAGGGCGCCGATCCGCGCCTATCCATAGCGCTGGCGGCGGCAAACCCCGATGCGACCCAGCCTTTGGACCGCAACTGGCGCTCGACCCCAGCCATCATGCAATTCGTCAATGCGATGGGGGCTGGCCTCTTTGGGCAGGGCTATAACCCGCTGGCGCCGACCCGCGATGCGGTCGCAGGTCCCGCGATCGAGGTTCTGAACGCTACGCAGGGACGGCGCTCACAAAAGTATTCGCAGCCCCCAGAACACATCGCCGAGCGCATCGCCCGTATCCTGACTGATACTGAGACCATCACCGACCGCCACACGAAGGCCGCCCGGCCGGCGCGGCCTTCGGATATCGCGCTCTTGGTCTGCCGCCACACCACCGCCGCCCGCTATGCCGAGGAATTGCGCGCGCGCGGCGTTCCGGTGCGGATCGCCGAGGATGGCTGGGCGAAAAGCCCGGTGATCGTTGCCGCCCGCGCCGCGCTGGCCTTTGCCGCCAATCCGGCGGATATCCATGCCGGGCTGCTCTTGCGCACGCTTGGCCCGGACCCGCTGCCCTTGCAGGAGGCGCTATCCGCCCAAATGGAAGGGCGGTTGGTGGATGACCCGGTGCTGATGCGGCTCGCCGCTCTGTCGAACCTTTTGGCCCGCCTGCCGGTGGGTGCGGCCCTTGATCTGGTGTTGGATGCCGCCGGCCTGCGCCTCTGGGCGGAACGTCAGCCTGACGCCGCCCAATCCCGTGCCGATCTTTTGCGGCTAGAGGCTGAGGCGGGTGAGTTCGAAGCCGCGCATCGCGATCTCAAATCCGCCTCGGGGTTCCACGGCGAGACTGCCAAGATATTTCTCGGCTGGCTCGACGCCCGTGGGAGCGAGCGCGATTTCGACCGTCATCCCGATCCTTCCGCCAACAGCGACGAGGCGGTGGAGATCGTCACCTGGCACGCCTCCAAAGGGCGGGAATGGCCGATCACTGTCGTCGCCGAGTTCGACTATGGCATTGAGGAACGTGCGGGGGCCACTGCGACCCGTTTCGATGCCCTGGACCGCATCGACGATATGGCGGTGGTGCTGGGGTCCGCGAGCCTAATCCACACGCCCGGCTTTGCCGCGCCCGAGGCGACCCGCCGTTTCATCGAAGACCGCCGCGCCGATTTTGAAACCAATGCGAAAAACCTTCTCTATGTCGCCCTGACCCGTGCCCGTGACCGGATGGTGCTGGAATGGCCGGGTTTTCTGAAGGACCGCGAAGAAGACGCGCCCGAGGCTACGAACCTGTTTCATATCCTGTCCGATACTTGCGCACCGCAGATCGGGGCGGGCAGCCTGCGCATCAATGGCGTGGATTGCCCGGCGCTGATCACGCAACTGCCTGAAGAGGCGGGATTTACC
>NZ_CFHTCS010000165.1:0-9450 GCF_984369615.1 Martelella sp.
AACAGCTGCTTGACGGTTTCCTGAACCTTGGGCATGCGGCTCATGCCGCCGACGAGCACGACCTCATCGATCTCGCTTGCAGAAACGCCGGCATCCTTCAGCGCCGCCTTGCAGGGGCCGACCGTGCGCTTGACGAGATCGTCGACCAGGCTTTCGAACTTGGCGCGCGTCAGCTTCAGCGTCAGGTGCTTCGGACCGGTCGCGTCGGCCGTGATGAACGGCAGGTTGATTTCGGTCTGCGACGAGGACGACAGCTCGATCTTGGCCTTTTCGGCGGCTTCCTTCAGGCGCTGCAGGGCAAGCTTGTCGGAGCGCAGGTCGATGCCGTTTTCCTTCTTGAACTCGTCGGCGAGGTATTCGACGAGACGCATGTCGAAGTCTTCACCGCCGAGGAAGGTGTCGCCATTGGTCGACTTCACTTCGAAGACGCCGTCGCCGATTTCGAGGATCGAGACGTCGAAGGTGCCGCCGCCAAGGTCATAGACGGCAATGGTCTTGCCTTCGTTCTTGTCGAGGCCATAGGCGAGAGCGGCAGCCGTCGGCTCATTGATGATGCGCAGCACTTCAAGGCCCGCGATCTTGCCGGCGTCCTTGGTGGCCTGACGCTGGGCGTCGTTGAAGTAGGCCGGAACCGTGATGACGGCCTGCTCGACCTTTTCGCCGAGATAGCTTTCGGCGGTTTCCTTCATCTTCTGCAGGACCATCGCGGAGATCTGCGAGGGCGAATAGGACTTGCCGGCGGCCTCGACCCAGGCGTCGCCATTGTCGCCCTTGACGATGCCGTAGGGCACCAGGCCCTTGTCCTTGGTCACGGTCGGGTCTTCGTAGCGGCGGCCGATCAGGCGCTTGACGGCGAAGAGGGTATTGGTGGGATTGGTCACGGCCTGACGCTTGGCCGGCTGGCCGACGAGGCGTTCACCGTCATCGGTGAAGGCCACCATGGAAGGGGTGGTGCGGGCGCCTTCGGCGTTTTCGATGACCTTGGCATCCTTGCCATCCATGATGGCGATGCAGGAATTCGTCGTTCCGAGGTCGATACCGATTACTTTAGCCATTTTCGCGTGTCTCCTTTTAAGCAGGCCATCCGAACCCTTCAGGCATTCTGTGACGGCCCCTTGAGCTATGGTCTTGATTTGATTTTGGCGGCGATAACGCCGTTGTGAGCGCTATATAATGAGCGCCAAATAGCTCTGCAAGGCGCTCGCTGAAGCTTATGACAGCATTTACGCGCCTATTTGGCGGCCCTCAGCATTGTTCTCCGTCACCAGATACCATCTTTCGGCCGACGCCGTGGCGCCCGTCTTCGACGCGTCTCAAGGGGATGTGGCCATACGCGAGGGATTTGCGGTCTGCCGCCCCCGATATCAACCCCTTCAGGGATTAACCCTGGCTCAATTTCCGGCAAAGGCGGCTCACGCGCGACCGCGACCGCGAAATTCCGGTCACACGGTTTCGAAAGAGGCTTCAGACCGGATCGGGGCAGGCGCGCTCCCAGACGGCGCGCGGCAGGAGATGAACGCCCTGCCGGGCCGCCTCGCCCGCACCGACGACGTGGCCGATGCCCTCGGCCATCACCGCGAGCGTCATGTCGAAGGCGTTGAGGCTGTCGCCCTCCCCGCCCGTCAGATTGGCCATGGCGCCGCCGACGAAGAGATGAACGCGGTTGCCGGATGAAAGCCTGTGGGTGGTGACGGCCGGCAGCGCCTGTTCGCTCGGGCGCGCCAGAAGCGGCGACAACTCGATCTCGTCAATGCGGTGGCCGGAGTTCAGCAGGAAACAGCCGTCTCTCAGTTGCTCGATGATCTCGAAGGGCAGGACGTGATGGCCGCCGGTGCCCGTGACGATGACATCGGCCTCGGGCGCGAGTTCGGCGACGCTGCCGGTCCGCCAACCGTCATAGCGCGCCTGCAGAAGACGGGCGGGGTCGATCTCGGCCACCATCACCGTGCCGCCGAAAGCGCGGGCGCTGGCCGCAAGCCCCTGGCCGACCGAGCCGTAGCCGACGACCAGCACATTCTTTTCATGCAGGCTCAAAAGCGTGCGGGTGAAGAATGCGTTCCAGGTGGTGAGCCCCACCATGTGGCGATTGTGAAGGCCCTCCTTCACCGGCAGATCGTCCCAGTTGAAGATCGGCCAGGGCGGAAGCTCGCCCTGAAGCCGGCTGATGCCGGAGCCCGTCGCCTCCAGCCCTGCCTTCACATCGGGCCATTCCAGACCGCGCGACAGAAGAAAATGGGTATAGTCCGAACCCATCTCGCAGAGATGCGTCGGCGCCCAGTCGAGACCATTCTCGATCGCCCGCTGCCAGTCGTCCTCCGGCATGTCCTTGAAGGCATCGACCCGGGCGCCCGCCGCCCGCATCGCGTCGACCACCTCGTTGCGCACTGTCGCCGGATTGCAGGTGGTGATGAAGAGCGCCGCGCCACGCCCGGCAAGCCCTTCCACCAGCGGCAGCATCTTCATGTCGAGATGCATGCTCATGGCAAGCCTGACGCCGGACATGTCCGGCAGGTGGGAAACGGCGCGGACAACGCGCGGCATCTGCGCCCTGGCCCAGGCGGGTGTGATCTCGGTCATTGTCATAGGCTCCTGCCGGAAAATCTGCGGTCAGCGTCCATGGCGGCGCTGGTAACGGCCTCTCAGCCAGAAAATGACAAAGACAGCCAGAACGAACATTATGCCGACGCCGATCGCAAGCCATGGCGAAAACAGCGCGACATAGTTGATGATGTCCGGCAGAAAATAGCCGCCGATCAGAAGTCCGCCGAAGATGATCGCCGCCGCGATGATGGTCGAACGGCTGGTCTGCTCGCTCATGGTCTGCTTGCCTCCCTGATGGATTTGAGATCCCGCACTTGGCGGCCCTCCGCATCGAAATTCGAAGGCGCGAGCCAGGCCTCGAAGGCCGCCCTGATCGCCGGCCATTCGCTGTCGATCATCGAAAACCAGGCGGTATCGCGGTTCTTGCCCTTGGCCACCATGTGGTTGCGGAAAATGCCCTCGAAGGTGAAGCCGAGCCGGTCCGCCGCCGCCCGGCTGACGACATGCTCGCTGTTGCATTTCCACTCATAACGCCGGTAACCGAGATCGTCGAAAACGTGGCGCGCCATCAGATACTGCACCTCTGTCGCAATCGGCGAGCGTTGCATGGCGGGGCCGTGGGCGACCGAGCCGATCTCGATCGCACCATTCGCCTCGTCGATGCGCATATAGCTCGCCATGCCGACGACCGCCCCGTCACCCGCCCTGCGAAAGACGCGCGTCACCCAGTTGCCCGAGGCGTTCTGCTGGTCGAGCCACGCATAGAAATCGGCAGGGCCGGAAAAATCGGGCTGGGGGAAGAAGCGCAGGAGGACATTGACGGCGTCTGCGGAACCGCCAAGCGCCTGCCAGAGCGCCGCGCCGTGCTCGCCCTCGTCATAGGGTTCGACCGTGACGTAAAGGCCGCGCTGATGAACGGGCTGCGGCCTCAGCCGCGGGACAAAACCGGAAAGATCGGACATGACGGCCTCCCTCGAGAAGCGGGCAAAACCGCAAGGCTTCGAATGTGAAAAAAAGCGCCCGGGCCTTCCGGCCAGGCGCCTTGTCCGTTGCTTGATCAGTATTTGCCGAGGGTCGCGCAGGCATCCTCGGCGAGTTTCTTGATACCGGCCCAGTCACCCCTGGCGACCAGATCCTTCGGCGCAACCCAGGAGCCGCCGACGCAGACGACGTTCGGAAGCTTCAGGTAATCCGGCGCATTGGCGAGCGATACGCCGCCGGTCGGGCAGAACTTGATGTCGGCGAGCGGGGAGGAAAGCGCCTTGAGGTAAGGCGCGCCGCCAGCCTGTTCGGCGGGGAAGAATTTCATCACGCGGTAGCCTTCCTCGCGCAGCGACAGCACTTCGCTGGCCGTCGCCGTGCCGGGCAGAAGCGGCACTTCGCTGTCATCGGCGGCGTCGAGGATATCGCCGTTGATGCCGGGCGAGACGATGAACTTGGCGCCAGCCTTTTCAGCCGCCGCGTAATCGCGCGCCGAAAGGATGGTGCCGGCGCCGATGACCGCGCCTTCGATCTCCTCGGACATGGCCTTGATGACGTCGAGCGCGGCATCGGTGCGCAGGGTGATCTCCAGCGCTTTCAGCCCGCCCTCGACAAGCGCCCGCGCCAGCGGGACGGCATGTTCGACGGATTCCACGATCAGCACCGGAACGACGGGCTGGGCGGTAAGGGCATCGAGGAGGTTTTGGGTTTTTGCATCCATGGTCGCACTGGCCTTTTGCACTTTTTTGTCGAACTGCGTTTGAAATACCCCGGCACAGGCATCAAGTCGAGACCGGAAGGGATTATAAATCGACTGGAATCATTGCCCGCGACAGTGGCCGTGTTATGACCTTATTCCTGTCATCGGGGTTTGATCTCGATTAACACGGGGTTCGCCCCGAGAAGGGCAGCAAGAGGGCTCGACATGGCCAGGGAAATCGAACGGAAGTTCCTCGTTGATGGCGACGGCTGGAAGGACGGCGCGGAAAAGGGCGTGCGGCTGAGACAGGCCTATCTGCTCGGCGCAGCCGACCGCTCCGCCCGCGTCCGGATATTCGATGATGCGCGCGCCCGCATCACGCTGAAATTCGGCGCCGGCGCGATGAGCCGCGACGAATTCGAATATGACGTGCCCCTCGACGACGCGCTGGAAATGATCGCCTACGCCCTCGGCACCGTGATCGACAAGACGCGCTACCGCGTCCCCGCCGGCGATTTCGTCTGGGAAATCGATGTCTATCACCAAGACCTTGCCGGCCTCGTCGTTGCCGAGGTCGAACTGCCGAACGAGGCGGCAAGGCCGCATCTTCCCGACTGGCTCGGCCGCGAGGTGACCGGCGACGGGCGCTACACCAACCAGGCGCTTGCCGAGACCGGCATCATTCCCGAAGAGGACGGCTGACATGGCTTTCACGCTTGACCCGGAGAAACCGTTTGACGCGGCTGTCAAGAAGGTGGCCGTGTCGCAGCTCGAGGACGCCATCAAGGCGCTGAAGAAACAGCCCCGGGGCCTTGATGAGGCGATCCACGACGCCCGCAAGAAGTTCAAGCGCGTGCGCGGCCTGTTGCGGCTGATCCGCCCGGCGGCGAAGGATTTTTCGCGACAGGAGAATGCGCGCATTCGCGACATGGCGGCAGGCCTTTCGGGCGGACGCGATGCGACCGCGCTGATCGAATGCGCGGCCTATCTGCGCGGCCTTGTCCCCGACGGAACGCGCGACATGGCGCTTTCCCGGCTGGAAACGGCATTGCGCGAACGCCGCAGCAGCGCCGCCGTTTCCGACGCGGCGCTCCAGAAAAAGGCAAAGGACGCGATCCATACCTGCCGCGCGGCGATCGCCGCGATCGAGGAGGCCGACTTCAGCGAGGACCCGTCGGCGGCGGCGAAACGCCTTGGCAAGGCCTGGAAGAAGGAGCTCGCCAACGCCCAGGTCGCGCTGATGACGGTCCAGGCCGAGGGCGGGGACGACGACTTTCACGAATTGCGCAAGAAGAGCCAGACCTACTGGATGTTCTCGGCGCTGCTCTCGCCGGCCTGGCCCTCGGCGCTGAAGGCCAAGCGCAACGACGCCAAGGCGCTTGCCGATCTGCTGGGCCACGAACATGATCTGAGCATGCTGCTTCAGCTACTGGATGGCCCCGATGCGCCCGGCCTTGATGCCGGAACGCTTGCGATCTGCCGGGATGCCGCCCTTGAGACCCGAACGCAGCTGCGCCGACGGGCGATCAAAAGCGCGCGCAAGACCTTCGGCGACGAGCCCGATGTCGAGGCGCGGATCATCCGGACCTTGTGGAAGAAACGGGTTCGCGCGCATGACGGCGAATAATTGCCAAAAACCGCCGATCCGTGTATTGGCCAGCGCAATATTCGTGAATAGCCCGAGATTGAAGAAAGCGGAGAGAGGCCATGCAAGGGTCCTATCTGGTCGCAGCGCTCTATCACTTCACGCGGTTTGCCGATTTTCAGGCATTCCGCGCGCCGCTTTTTGCCTGCTGCGAGGAAAACGGCGTGCGCGGCACGCTGCTGCTTGCCCATGAGGGCATCAACGGCACGATCGCCGGCAGCCATGAAGGGATTGCCAATGTGCTCGCCTTCATCCGCGCGCGTCCCGAGTTTTCCGGGCTCGAGCACAAGGAAAGCCGCGCCTCGAAAATGCCCTTCAACCGCCTCAAGGTACGGCTGAAGAAGGAAATCGTCACCATGGGCGTCGAGGATATCGATCCCTTGAAGACGGTTGGCACCTATGTCGATCCAAAGGACTGGAACGACCTCATCACCGACCCGGACACGATCGTTATCGACACCCGCAATGATTACGAGACCGCGATCGGCATCTTCCGCGGCGCGGTCGACCCGCACACCAAGACCTTCCGCGAATTTCCGCGCTGGGTGGAGGAAAACAGGGGGCTGCACAACAAGCCGAAGATCGCCATGTACTGCACCGGCGGCATTCGCTGCGAAAAGGCGACCGCCTATATGAAGGAGCAGGGCTTCGAGGAGGTCTACCACCTGAAGGGCGGCATCCTGAAATATCTTGAGGACGTGCCGGAGGAAGAAAGCCTGTGGGACGGCGCCTGCTTCGTCTTCGACGAGCGCGTTTCCGTGACCCACGGCCTGAAGGAAGGCGAACATCAACTCTGCCACGCCTGCCGCCACCCGGTGACGCCGGAAGACAAGCTTTCCGCCGATTACGAGGAAGGCGTCTCCTGCCCGCATTGCGCCGAGACCTATTCGGATGCCGACCGCGCCCGCTTCCGCGAGCGCCAGCACCAGATCGCGCTCGCCAGGGCGCGTGGCGAACGGCATCTGGGGGCGTAAGGCGTTTTTTTCCCGAGAGAGAAGAAACCGCGCCCCGGACGCCCGCTCGACGAAAAACCTCTCCCTTATACGGACGTCATCCTCGGCCTTGTGCCGAGGATCTAACCACTTTGCCCTACGAGCGGAGCGCCTGTTTTGCAACAGGCTGATTTATCGCGCCGCTCCATCTGAAACGCCTATCGCGTTGATACGTGTATAGATGCTCGGGACAAGCCCGAGCATGACGGCGGAGAGTGGGGCAGGCATGTGTCAGCAGCCTGAAGGCGTCCCGGACGTGGCGTCCAGAATGACCGAACCCGCCAAATCATCAATGGTGGAAGCCGGAGGCCTCGTCCTCGGTCAGCGGCGTGCTGATCGGGTGCGCCTTGAAGTAATCCACCGCCGCCTTTATGTCCTCGATCAGCAGCGAGCAGAGATCGATCGACACGCCGTTTCGAACCAGAATGCGCTGGATCGCCTGATCCTGGCAATTGGCCGGGAGCGTATAGGCCGGCACCTGCCAGCCGCGCGTGCGCAGCCGGTCGGCGAGATCAAACAGGGTGTAATTGGTTTTAAGGCCGTCCTTGAGCTTCCACGAGACGGCCGGAATGCCCTTCTTCATGTCGCCGTCGAAGACGATATCGACGAGGCCGGTCTTTTCCAGTTCCTCCGCCAGAAAGGCAGCGCTGCGGTAGCAGGCCTCGTGCACCTTGCGATAGCCCTGACGGCCAAGCCGCAGGAAATTGTAGTACTGGCAGATTACCTGGCCGCCGGGGCGGGAGAAATTGAGCGCGATGTCGCGCATGTTGCCGCCCAGATAATTGACCCAGAAGACCATTTCCTCGGGCAGGTCCTTGTCCTCGCGCCACAGCACCCAGCCGACGCCGAGCGGCGAGAGGCCGAACTTGTGACCCGACGCATTGATCGATTTCACGCGCGGCAGGCGGAAGTCCCATTCCAGTTCCGGCGCGCAGAAGGGCGCCAGGAAGCCGCCGCTCGCCCCGTCCACATGGATCGGGATATCAAGCCCGGTGCGCGCCTGAAGATCGTCGAGCGCGTCGGAAACGGCCTTCACCGGCTCGTATTCGCCGGTATAGGTGACGCCGAGCGTCGGCACCACGCCGATCGTGTTTTCGTCGCAGAGCTCTAGCACCTCCTCCGGCGTCATCAGCAGGCGGCCGTTTTCCATCGGGATCTCGCGATGTTCGACATCCCAGTAACGGGTGAACTTGTGCCAGCAGATCTGCACCGGGCCGGTGATCAGGTTGGGCTTGTCGGTCGGCTTGCCTTCTGCCTTGCGCCTTGCCTCCCAGCGGCGCTTCATCGCAAGCCCGCCGAGCATTGCGGCTTCGGACGAGCCGGTGGTCGAGGTCCCGGTGACCGGGCCTTCCGGCGCATGCCAGAGATCGCCCAGCATCCGCACGCAGCGCGCCTCGATTTCGGCCGTCTGCGGGTACTCGTCCTTGTCGATCATGTTCTTGTCGATGCAGTCATCCATCAGCTTGTGGATCTCGGGCTCCTCCCAGGTCTGGCAGAAGGTCGCGAGATTCTGCCGGGCATTGCCGTCAAGCAGGAGCTCGTCATGGATCGCCGCATAGGCAAGACGCGGCGCGCGCTCCTTCTCGGGAAAGCCGGACTTCGGCAGGATCGCCGAAAGATCGGCAGCGCCGTAGGTCTCGTCATTGGGATCAAACAGACCGTCCTGTTCGCGTTCTTCCGCCATCGACTTCATCTCCCTTTGTCGCAGGTCCTTGTCAAACAAGTATCGGCTCGTTCTCGGGCGGTCAAGGCAAGCTGCGTAAGCGCAAACTTTCGTGAAGAGGCGCGGGCTGAAAGACTTCCTGCACTTGATTTCCGATCCGCCCGCCCGTAGAGATCATTCAACAGGGCGACAGCCCGCGCAGACCCGAGGCGAGAATATTCGGATCATGCAGATCACGCTTACCCATCCTGCAGACGATGCGCGCGCGCCGCGCAAGCGGTTTTTCCCGCTTGGCCTTGCCTTCGGCCTTCTGCTCGTTCTTCTGGTCTCCGCCTGCGGGCAGCGCCCCGGACCCGAGGTCATCTATCCGCATCCGGCGACCGTGGAGGGCGCGCGCACCGTCACCGTCTATGTGGCGACCACGCGCGAACGGGCCGAAGAGCCGATTGACGGCTTCACTCCGGAACGCGAGGACGACCTGAGCTATGCCGAGTTCGTGATCTCGATCCCGCCCGGCCACGATCCCGGTGAAATCGAATGGCCCTATTCGCGCAAGGCCAGGCCCGACGAGCATTTCACGGTTCTCAAGCACACCGCGCTGTCAAAGGCGGCCTTTGACGCGCGCATCGGAAAGGCTGCGCGCGCAACAGGCAATGGCGTTGCCGGCGTCTTCGTGCACGGCTTCAACGTCTCCTTCCAGGAGGGGCTGTTCCGCATGGCCCAGCTTGCAGCGGACACCAATGTCTCGGGCGTGCCGATCCTGTTTTCCTGGCCGTCGCAGGCGCGCCTTCTCGACTACGCGACCGACAAGGAGTCCGCCACCTTCTCCCGCGACGGGCTGACCGATGTGCTCGACCAGGTCACGGCGCTTTCCAGCGTGCGCTCGGTCATGCTTTTCGGCCACAGCATGGGCGGCTGGCTGACCATG
>NZ_CFHTCS010000166.1:0-9412 GCF_984369615.1 Martelella sp.
ATCCGGAAGGCGGCCTCGTCTTCGACTTTCTCGAGGATACGGTCGACCAGAACGGCAATCTCCAGCCGGCCATGACCGGCCACGAGAACGGCCTCATCTCACTGAGGGTCGCCGAGGCCGACGACGTCACCCGCGAGATCGCGCGTCAGCAGATGAACGAACCCTACCGGACGCTGCTCGGTCACTTCCGTCATGAGGTCGGGCATTACGTCTGGGACAGGCTGGTGCGCGACGGCGGTAGGCTTGAGGAATTCCGCTCGGCCTTCGGAGACGAGCGGGACGACTACCAGGCCGCGCTCCAGCGCCACTACGAAAACGGGCCGCCTGCCGGCTGGCCGGAGAATTACGTCAGCGCCTATGCCGCCACCCATCCCTGGGAAGATTTTGCCGAGAGCTTTGCCCATGCGCTGCATATCGTCGATACGCTGGAAACGGCGCGCGAATTCGGCCTTCTGGCGAACGATACCTGGCTCGCGCCGCTTGGCGATCCCTATCGTTGCGCAAGCGGAAAGCGGCTTGCGGATGCCTGGGTGCCGTTGACGCTGGCGATGAACGCCATCCACAAATCCATGGGTCAGCGGGATTTCTATCCCTTCGTCCTGACCCCCGAAATCATCCGCAAGCTCGATTTCGTCCTCGCCCTTCTGGTTCGACAGAAGAATGAGGAGCGCGTCTGAGCGCCGGCGGCGCTCACGCTTCCTTGGCGGCGGCGGCGACTTCCTTGAGCAGGCGCAATGCTGTCGGCGCTGCGACCGATGCGCCGTAGAGCGGGCCGCTGGCATAGGCGCAGCCCGCATCGGCAAGCGCCTGCGCGTCGACCTCGCTGCCGACATCCGTCACGCCGACGGCGGTGCCGAGCCGTGAGGCCAGTTCGACAAAGGCCTTGACGACATCCGTCTGGGTCTCGTTGTTCTGCTTGAAGACGGGATTGTCCACATAGGTTGCGTCGAAGCGGAAGCCTTTGAGCAGGGTGAGCGAGCCGTGCCCGTTGCCGAAGCCGGAAAGCGTCACGCCGGCGCCGATCGTGCGCAGATATTGCAGCGCGAGCTTCGCCTGTTCCGGCGCTTTCTGGACAACGTCTTCGGGAATGGAGAAGACCACTTGTCGCGGCGCGTTTTCGGACTGGCGCACGAGGCTTTCCAGTTCGATCAACGTGCTGGTTCTCAGCATCTCCGTGCAGTTGAGCTCGATCGAGACGAAGGGGCGAACCTTGGGCAGCGTCTGCTGCCAGCCGGCGAGGTCTTCAAGCGCCTGGCGCACGGTATAAAGCACCAGTTCAGCCGAGCGTTCCGCCTCGCGGCTGATCTCGAAGATCTCGCCTGTGGAGATTTCTCCCCGCTGGGGATGCTTCCAGCTCAACACGCAGGCGAAACCGGCCACCTTGTGGCTGTCGAGCCGCATGACCGGACGGTAGAAGACCGACATTTCCTTGCGGTCGATGGCGCGTCCGAGATCGGCCTCGACGCGCTTGCGCTCGTCGTCGAGCATGCGCAGCGCCGGGCGGTAGGTCTCCACCGTGTTGCCGCCCATGCGCTTGGCGCGCAGCATGGCAAGCCGCGCATCCTCGAGGAATATCTCCGCTGAGTCGGGGGCATCGTGCCAGGAGGCGATGCCGATCGAGGCGGTCAGGGCGATCTCGCGGTTTTCGAAGGTGATCGGCACATCGATGGCGGCGACCAGGGCATCGGCGAATTCGGCAACCGCGTCGGGCTCCGTCTGCGACTGCAGCACGATGGCGAAGGCATTGCCCGAAAGCCGCGTCAGCGTGTCTTCCGGCTTCAGCAGCCGCTGGATGCGGCGCGTCAGGGCGATAAGGATATTGTCACCGGCGGCAAAGCCCAGCGTCTCGTTGATGTCGCTGAATCGGTCGATGTCGGCGACAATCAGCGTCGGCCGCATATGCGGCGACGTCTTTGACAGCGCGACCAGATAACTCAGCCGGTCGATGAGGATCGTGTGGTTGGGAAGACCGGTGAGGTTGTCGACGACGGCATCCTGCAGCAGGCGCTGGGTGCTGACCTTCTGGTCGGTCTGGTCGGTGATCGTGCCGACGCAGCGGATCACTTCGCCGTCCGTCGAAAGCACCGGCCGCGCGCGGATCAGCATCCAGTGGTAGTGACCGTCATTGGCGCGGATGCGGAATTCGAGTTTCAGCCGGCCGCGCCGCCATTCGAGGAAGAGGTCGAGGGTCGAGCGGAAACGGTCGCGGTCTCCGGGGTGCAGATATTGCAGCCAGGAGCGGGCCGGACCGTTGAGCGTGCCGGCGGGAAAACCGAGCTTGGGCGCGAAGTCCGGTTCCGTTACGATCCGGTCGCGTCCCACGTCCCAGTCCCATACCGTCGCTTCCGTGCCGAGCAGGGCGAGCGCCTGACGCTCCAGATCCGAAAACAGGCCGGGCTGATAGGCGCCGCCGGCAAAGGAATGCTGGATGACGGTGAAGCCGAGCAGCAACACGATCAGCACGAGGCCGCCGTCGAGCGCCGGCTGGACGATGTCGTTGTCGATACGGCCGGTGGCCGTCATCCAGGCGGCAAACAGCCAGGCGACGATCAGCGCCCAGGCCGGCATCAGCAGGATCGCCCGGTCATACCGGCGGAGGCTGAGATAGACCATCAGCACGACCCCGGCGAGCACCGTGGAGGCAAAGGAGATGCGGGCGATGCCGGCGGCGGCCGGGGGGTCGAACAGCGCCAGGCCGAAAAGCGCCATCAGCAGCACGCCCCAGGCCGCGGCCGCATAGCCGAGCTGGGCATGCCAGCGCGCAAGGTTCAGATAGGTGAACAGGAACACCACCAGGCTGAAGGCGATCGCCACGTCGGCGCTGGCGCGCCAGATGCGCAGGTCGCCGGGCGAGAGCGGGATCAGCTGGTTGAGGAAGCTGAAATCGATCGCCACATAGAGCAGGACCGACCAGGCCAGCATTGCCGTCGCCGGCAGCACGGAGGTTCCCTTGACCACGAACAGGATGCTGAGGAACACCGCCAGCAGGCCGGCAATGCCCAGCACGACGCCGTGGTAGAGCGTGAAGGCGTTTTCCGTATCCTTGTAGGCATCCGGTTGCCAGAGATAGAGTTGCGGCAGGTCCGCCGTGTCGAGTTCGGCGACGAAGGTGATCACAGCGCCGGGATTGAGCGTGATCGAGAACACGTCGGCATCGTCGCTTGTCACCCGGTTGAGCGCGAAACCCTCCGACGGCGTGATCGCCGCGATCCGCGAGGAGCCGAGGTCCGGCCAGAACATGCCCGAGCCGGGCAGGCGGAAATGCGGGGCGACGATCAGGCGATCAAGCTGCTCGTCGGAAATATTTGCGAGCGAGAAGACGGCCCAGTCGCCGGGATGCTCGGCGTTGCCGGAACGCACCTCGATACGGCGGCGGATGCCGTTGGCATCGGGCACCGTGGAGATCTGCAGCACGCTGCCTTCATTGGGGTAGAGGTCGACATGGTTGGTCAGGTCGATCGCGACATCGCCGCGTGAAACCTCGACGGGCTCGAGCGCCAGCGCCGGGATGGCGGCGGAGAAGACCGCCATGGCCAGTGCGATGATGGCGAGGGCCTGACGGCCGAGCCGGCGGAGATGTGCGGGCATTCGCATCTTCGGTCTTCAATTCCCTTTGGCGTCGTGATCATCTTTGAGCAGGGCATAGAGATGATGATCCTGCCATTGGCCGTTGATGCGAAGGTATTTTTGCAAATGCCCCTCCTTGGTGAAGCCTGCCTTTTGCAGGAGCGAAGCGCTGCGATTGTTTGAGGGGATACAGGCGGCCTCGATGCGGTGCAACCTCAACTCATGAAAGATATAGGGAATTACGGCCTGAAGTGCGGCAAACATATGGCCCTTGCCGGCATAGGGCTCGCCCATCCAGTAGCCCAGCATGCACATTTGCGCGACGCCGCGGCGGATGAGGCCGATGGTGATGCCGCCGACAAGCGTGTCGGTCTCCCTGAGGAAGATGAACAGCTGAATGCTGCTGCCCTCGTCGAATTCCCGGTTCAGCCTCGTTATGCGCCTGCGGAAGGCCCGCTCGGTCATGTCGTCGACGTTCCAGAGGGGTTCCCATGGCTGAAGGAAAGAACGGCTGCGGATGCGCAGCTGCCGCCAGGCCTGATAGTCGGAAACACGCGGCAGGCGCAGAACATGCGTGTCCGAGCGGATGGCAAACCGGCGTCGCCTCAGGGCGTCAGGCGCGGCGAAGAAGGCGAACAACTGACTGTCTCCGCTCAAGCGGCCCGGCGCCGCCTATCAGGACGATCTTCGGTTCCATCCCTGTCATCGCGCGTTCAGGCGCCCGCACCGGCGGCCTTCTTCTCCTCGAACGAAAGGCCGTCGACAATGTCCTCAAGCGGCGCCAGCTGCTCGATCGGGCCGACGGCGGAAAGCGTCGGGCGGGCATTGTAGAAGGCGCGACCGGCCAGGTCGGTCAGCCTCTTCGGCGTGATATTCTCGATTCGCATCATCATCTCCTCGTTCGGGATCGGACGGCCCCAGAGCATGACCTGGCGCGCGATCTGGCCGGCGCGGGCGGCGGCGCTTTCCTGGCCCATCAGAAGCTGGGCGCGGATCTGCGCCCGGGCACGCTCGATCTCCGTGGGGTCGACCCTTTCGGCGGCCTCGCGCAGTTCGTTGATGATGACGGGGACGAGTTCGGGCAACTGGTCGCCGCCGGTTGCCGCATGCACGGCAAAGACGCCGGAATCCGAAAAGCCCCAGTGGAAGGCGTAGACCGAATAGCAGAGCCCGCGGATCTCGCGCACTTCCTGGAAGAGCCGCGACGACATGCCGCCGCCGAGCACATTCGCGAGAATCTGCGAGCAGTAGAAATCCTGGGCATGGTAGGCCGGGCCTTCAAAGCCGAGAATGACCTGCGCGTCGGAGAGCGTGCGCACCTCGCGCGCCTCGCCGCCCGTGTAGCTGGCGGGCTCGACGAGCGGAGGCGTGGCGGGTTTTTGCGGCAGGGCCGCGAAGCGGTCGGCGACGAGGCGCGCAAAGGCGTCGTGGTCGACCGCGCCGGTCGCCACGATATAGATCCTGTCGGTGGTGTAGTTGCGGGCAAGGTAGCGACGGATATCGTCCGGGGTGAAACCCATCACCGTTTCGGCGGTTCCCAGGATCGGTCGACCGATCATCTGGTCGCGATAGGCCGCGCCCGCAAAATTGTCGAACACCACGTCGTCCGGGATGTCGCTTGCCGCGCCGATCTCCTGCATGATGACGTTCTTCTCGCGCGCAAGCTCCTCTTCGTCGAAGGCGGAATTGGTGAGGATGTCCGCGAGGATATCGACGGCGAGCGGCAGATGGTCCTTCAGGACGCGCGCATAGTAGGAGGTCGTCTCCGTCGAAGTTGCGGCGTTGACCTCGCCGCCGACATTTTCGATCTCCTCGGCGATCTGGCGCGCGGTCCTGCGCTTTGTGCCCTTGAAGGCCATGTGCTCGAGAAGGTGGGCGATGCCGTGTTCGTTCGCGAATTCGTTGCGCGAGCCAGACTTGATCCATGTCCCGATGGCCACGCTCTCGATATGGGGCATGTTCTGGGTGACGACGGTCAGCCCGGACGGCAGCCGGGTGTACTCTACTGTCATGCGATCCTGCTTCCTATCGTTGGCTTCCAGTGCTCAGTCCGTTGCGAACGAACGCTTCCACCGTATCGAGATCGGGGGGAAGGACACTGAAACGCTCCTCCTTGTCCATCATTCCAGCAAGCCACGCCGGAAGCGCGGGGTCAATACCGCTGGCCGATTTTACGGCCGCAGGGAATTTGGCCGGATGGGCCGTGGCGAGGACAACCATGGGGTTTGAAGCCTGGTGGGAACGGGCGACCGACATGGCGACCGCCGTATGCGGATCGATCAGGACGCCGGTATCCGAAAGCGTGCGGGCAATTTCGGCGGCGGCCTCCTGCTGGTCCGTGCGCCCGGCGGCAAAGACGGCGCGGATGCGTTCAAGCGCTTCCTCCTCGATATCGAAGGCGCCGGACTGCTTGAGGCTCGCCATGGCGCGGCGGACATAGCCGGCGTCGCGTCCGCTTGCCTCGAACAGGAGGCGTTCGAAATTGGAGGAGATCTGGATGTCCATGGAGGGCGAGGTTGTTGCCTCGACTCCGCGCATCT
Source organism: Martelella sp. (assembly GCF_984369615.1). Lineage (NCBI taxonomy): Bacteria > Pseudomonadati > Pseudomonadota > Alphaproteobacteria > Hyphomicrobiales > Aurantimonadaceae > Martelella > Martelella sp. Next base: position 6,108 of record NZ_CFHTCS010000166.1, read on the forward strand.
CGTAGCGCCCGGTCTCGAGCGTGCGGGCGAGGATGTCGTTCTCGTTGGTGGCGATTACCAGCCGGCCGACGGGAAGGCCCATCTGCCGGGCGACGTAGCCGGCGAAAATGTCGCCGAAATTGCCGGTGGGAACCGTGAAGTCGATCGCACGATCCGGCGCGCCGAGCGAAATGCCGGCAGTGAAATAATAGACCACCTGCGCCATGATCCGCGCCCAGTTGATCGAGTTGACGCCGGAGAGCCTGACCTCTTTGCGGAAGCCGGGGTCGGCGAACATCGCCTTGACCAGGTTCTGGCAGTCGTCGAAATGCCCCTCGACGGCGATCGCGTGAACATTGGCTGCGCCGAGCGTGGTCATCTGCCGCTGCTGCACCGGCGAAACCTTGCCGTGCGGGAAGAGGATGAAGATGTCGGTGCGCGTGCTGGCCGCAAAGGCATCGATCGCCGCGCCGCCGGTATCGCCCGAGGTCGCGCCGACGATCGTGGCGCGCTGCCCACGTTGTTCGAGCGCGTAATCCATCAGCCGCGCCAGAAGCTGCATGGCGACGTCCTTGAAGGCGAGCGTCGAGCCGTGGAACAGTTCGAGCGTGAAGCGGTTGGCCTCGCTCTGGACGAGCGGCGTCACGGCCGGGTGGCGGAAGGTGGCATAGGCCTCCTCGATCATCGCCTCGAGACGGTCATCGGGAATTTCGCCGCCGATGAAGGGCTTGATGATGGCAAAGGCGATGTCCTGATAGGATTTCCCCCGAAGCGCACGAATCTCGTCTGCCGTCATTTTCGGCCATTCGCGCGGCAGGTAGAGGCCGCCGTCGGTTGCAAGTCCAGCGAGAAGTGCGTCCGAGAAGCCGAGGGTCGGGGCGTCGCCCCGCGTCGAAATATAGTCCACGCAAAGCCCCTTTATGCTTGCCAGGTTCCTGAAAATGTCTAGCTTGTGGCACGCTTTGGCCTTACCGGTTATCTCGGCAAGGCGTCTTTCATGCCTCGTGCCTGCGGGTCATGCCAGACAGTCGAATTCTTGCGTTCGCGCTGATATAGAACAAAGCCGGAGGGCTTGAAAAGCCCTTGAGAGAGGAAAGGAATACTCGCCGTGTCATTTCGCACCACCCGCCGCCTGGCCGCCGTCGTGGCCCTTTCCGGCCTTGCGGCCTGCTCCACGGCCACGCCCGAACCGGAGCCTCAGCCCGCCCAGCCGATCACGCCGGGCGTCAACCTGACGGCGCTTTCGCGCATCTGCCCCAAGGCGATGCTGGATGATGACCAGGCCTTTGATCGCGTCTATTCGCCGGCCGGTTCAACGTCGGCTGAAAATCTCGTCTATCAGGTCTCGCTTGCCGAATACACGCGCACCTGCACCGTCGCTCCGACGGGAGACCAGCTCCTGCTGCAGGTCGCCGTCGCCGGCCGCCTGATCGGCGGACCGAAGGCAAGGCCGGGCACATACAAGGTGCCCGTGCGCGTCGAGGTGGTCGACGGCGACGTGGCGCTCTACGACAAGGTCACCGTCCAGGAGGTTGAACTGCCGGCCGAGGGGCTCTCGACGCAGTTCCTGTTCAGGGCGAACGATCTGCCGGTGCCGGTGACCGCCGGGGAAAATACCCGGGTCAGGCTCGGCATCGACTGATTGCCTTGAGGGGTGGGGACGCCGTCAGACGGCGTCCGACCATTCCAGCAGCGCGGTTGCGACCGCCGGCAGGTCTTCCATGCGGTGAATGACGGTCTCGGCCCCGGCCTCGGACAGCTTGTCGGCGTGAGTCGGTCCGGTGTGCGAGGCGCCGGTAAAGCCGACGACGCGCATGCCGGCGGCCTTCGCGCCGGTGACGCCGTGAACGGAATCCTCGATCACCAGCGTGTTCCCGGGCCGCGCGCCCAACTTTTCCGCCCCATGAAGGAAGACGTCCGGCTTGGGCTTGACCCGGTCGGGCCCGAGGCTTTCGGCGGAAAAGATGTTCGGCTCGAACAGGTCGATATAGCCGACCTTGGTCAGCATCGCCTTGATGCGGTCTTCCGTCGAATTGGAACAGACGCAGCGCGGCTCGGAAAGCTGGGCCACAGCCTCGCGCACGCCCTCGATGGCCTGCAGCTCGCGCTTCAGCCGCTCGTCAAGGATGGTCTTGTGCTGCTCTATCAGGTTGGCCTGCAGCGGGATTTCGGCTTCCTTCTCCACGGTCAGCAGGATGTCGCGCCAGGTCAGGCCGGAAAAACGTTCGCCGATCTCGCCGGCGGTGATCGGGTATCCGGCCTCGCTCAACAGTCTTGATTCCACCTGGGCGGCGAGAAATTCCGAATCGACGAGAACGCCGTCGCAATCGAATATGATGAGGTCAAATCGGCTCATTGAGAAATCCTGTGGTCATTTCGGTCTTGGGCGCGTCACGATAGCACGCCGGAGATAGGGTCTGGGAGCGGTGAGATCAAATTCACGATGGCCGCAAACCGGGATGGCGGGCCAAAAACCCCTCGATCAGGGTCTGCAGCGTGGCGGAGAAGAGCGGCATGCCGCCCGTGCGCCAGCCGAGCGCATTGAGCCGGCCGGTGGCCATGACGCTGACCTGATCATGGTCGGCGCGCGCGGGCAGGGGATGGGGGGCGGCGAGCGCGGCCTTCAGCGGCGCCAGAATGGTGTGGTTGTCGATCACGATGTCGGAAACGTGGAGCGCCTTGCCAGAGACCTTGGGAATGTGGGCGCCGAGCACGGCGAGCACGGCGCCGGCGAGATCGCGGCCATTGATCTCGCTTCCCGCACGCGGCGTAATCGTCCTGCCAGCCAGATAATCCGCGAACAGGCTCTCCCATTTGTTCGGATAGAGGTTTCCGTAAATTCCGGTCGCCCTGAGGCTGACGGGCACGAAACCGGGTGCGGCAAGCGCAAAAAGCGCTTTCTCCGCTTCCAGCTTGGCCTTGCCGTATAGGCTTTCCGGATTGGGCGCGAGCGTTTCTGCAAGCGGCGTGCCGGCGGAATAGCCGTCGAAAACGGCGCGGCTCGAGAGGAACAGGCAGTGCTTTACGCCCGCCTTCCGCGCGGCCTCGAACAAGGCGATGGACCCATCGACATTCAGCCCGAGAAAGCCCGCCGGATCGTCGCCCTCGCCGCCGCGATAGCGCCCCGGCAGATGGGAAAACGCGGCATGGACGAAGCCGTCGATCCCGTTGAAGAAGGCTTCGGGGACGTTCTTTTCCGCAAGGTCGAGCGGCCTGAAGCCGACGGCCGGGGAAAACAGCCGGTCGGCCGGGGGGCTGCGTCCCGCGACGGTCACCTTGTGGCCGGCCGCAAGGCATTCTTCCACGATGTAGCGGCCGGCCAAGCC
>NZ_CFHTCS010000167.1:0-9384 GCF_984369615.1 Martelella sp.
TGACTTCGCGAGTCAACCCCATGTCCAGCGCAACGCCCGCCGGGCGCGTATCGAAACGGATGCCGTACCAGAGACGGGCATGAAAAGTCCTTGCCGGCAGGTTGTCGTTTCCGGCGATCGGGGAGGGCCGTTTTAGCGCGACAAGTCTTCTCACAGCGAAAACAGCCAGAAAGACAGACGCCGCGACGACTGCGAGCGCCCTTCCGTCGGGCATCGCGTAGACAAGCGCCACCGAAGCGCCGAGGCCCGCCGCAAAGAAGACGGCCCGGACGACGATGATCCCCATGGCAATGGACAGGCTCGCCTTCAGCCGGCGCTGGCAGTGCCATTTCGCGAATTCAAGCATCCTGCCGGACGGCATGAGGAAGGTCACGAAGGCCAGCGCGGCGTAAAGGGCCGCGGTTTCTACACTCACTCGGGTTCCTCCATCCGCGGGTCCATAAAAGCCCCGGGGGATGAAAAGGTCAATCGGCGGGGGCGAAATCCTGGCCGATTTCTTCCATGACGCCCGCAAACCAGGGCGTCGCGAGGTCGAAATGGCCGCCGCCCTTGATGCGCTCGAACTCGATCGTGCGCAGCTGTCCGCTGCGCTCCACATCATGACCGGTCACGCCGGAGACGCCGTCCAGCGCGCTTTCCACGGCGAGGTCGACCATGGAGTGGATGAGACGCAGATCATCCGCATTGGCGGGCGCGGAGCGTGCGTAATAGCCGGATTTCTGCACCATGGCCCGGTCTGCGCCGAGAAGATCGGCAAACTGCTTGGAGAACCAGTTGCCGACATTGATAGTGTCGAGCTTCACATGGCCGAAGGCGTCGCGGGTAACGGCAGCGCCGGCCGCCTCGCGCTCGGCGATGATGGCGTCAAGGCAGGCGCCTTCGGAGACGAACAGCGAAACCGTGCCGTTTTTCGCCATCACCTCTTTCAGCCGCGCGGCCTCGGCCTCAAGGTCGAAGGCCATCTCCGGAAGGTAAACGCCGTCGATCATCTTCATCGCCGGGTTCATCAGCATGCCATCGACATAGTCCACGGTCTTCAGCCGTTCGAGATAGGCGCGCGCGGTGGCCGCCGTCAGCCAGCCGCAATTGCGCCCCATCACCTCGTGGACGATCAGCGTACGCGGCGCGGCGCTCTGCTCGTTCGAGATATTGTCGAAGAAGGCCGCGCCGTATTCGGCCGCGGTCCAGGCGCCGAGCGTCTGGCGGATCGGCTTGACGTCGTTGTCGACCGTCTTCGGCAGGCCGACCACCGTCAGGTCATAGCCGTTGTTCTTCAGATAGGCGGCAAGATCGGCCGCCGTGGTGTTGGTGTCATCGCCGCCGATCGTGTGCAGAATGGTGATGCCGTCATCGGCAAGCCGTTCGGCCGCGACCTTCAGCGGGTCCTCGCCGGCGCCGACAAGGCCGCGCTTTTCGCAATCTTTCTGGTTGGTCAGCTTCACCCGGCTGTTGCCGATGGGCGAGCCGCCGAAGCGATGCAGCAGATAGGCCTTTTCGCGGATGGCGGGGGTGATGGAGAAACTGTCGCCGGTCAGAAGCCCGGTATAGCCGGAGCGATAGGCGATGATCTCGGCTTCGGGTGCGATATCGGAGTAGCGCTCGATCAGCCCGCCGACGGCGGATGACAGACAGGGAGCAAGCCCCCCGGCGGTGAGCATGGCGACTTTGTGACGAGACATCGGACCCCTTTCATCAATGCTTCCGGCACTATCCACCGGCCGTGCGACATGGATGCGACAGGCGCTCGCCGGTGTAAAGACCGGGCGCGAATAAAATCGGTTTACCGATGGTGAAGCCAGGCCCGCATTTCTGCAGCAAAAAAAATCCCGCGCCGTGCGAATTGCCGCGGCGCGGGGCTTTCTGCAGGCCTGGCTGTCAGAACCTGACCTTCAGCCCGACATTGCCGCCATAGCCGTAGGAGCCGGTGTCGAAGCCGGTGGAGGCTGTCACTTCGGCGAAGGCGGAATAACGCAGCTTGCCCGCCTGCCAGTCGATCGATCCGCCGAAGCCGATCTCGCCGGTGAAATCATCCGGCTCGGAGGAAAATTCGAGCGCCTGGGTGACGGTCGCCGTCGTCTTGCCGAGGAACTCGTAATAGAGGTTCGCCAGGCCGTAGATATTGGCCGAACGCGCCTCGCCATTGACATCCTGCCAGGCGCTTTCCCTGGAGACGGCAAGACCGGCGCGGGCAAGCAGGCTCTGGCCGTCAGAGAAGCTCACATGATCGGAATAGGCGCCGGTGAAGCTGTCGATATCGACTGCAGCGAAGGACAATTGCGCCTGCGGGGTGAGGGCAATGCCGTCGCCGATGGCGAAGGCCTGCCCGGCTTCCAGCGAGAGCGCATAGCCGAAGGCGTCGCTGTCCTCGGGCGCAAACGGAAGGTTCTCGGCCTTCAGCTCGCTCGAATACCAGGTGAGTTCGCCCTGGGCATCGGCATAGAAGCCGTCAGCGCCGAACCAGGTCAGCGTGCCGCCGATGCCGTAACCGTCGGGGTGGATCTTGCTGTCGCCGTAGCGCGAATGCACCTTGGCCTCGCCGGTGCGGTAGTGGGCGGTGAGGCCGCCGACGAGCGCGCCCTCGGCGCTGTCGAGGAAGAGGCCGTCGAGACCCGCCTGCATGTCGAAGCTCGACATGTCGTAGTCATAGCCGGTGGTGGACGACTGCGGATCGAAATGGGCAAAGCCGCCGCCGGTGCGGCCCCAGACGGCATCCGGCGCCGGCCCGGAGGAAAGCGCCGCGCCGCCTTCATAGCGCCCGCCCGAACGCGTTTTCAGCGAAGGCAACCGCGTCATCTCCAGAAGCGCCGACTGATAGGCCTCGTAGAGGGGGATGTAGGGTTGAAAATTGACGCCGGCATCTGCAAGAACGGACGCTGCGGTTCCCTCGAGGGCTTCCAACTCTCCGGAAGAGAGGCGTGAAACGCCGGAGGCCGGAGACAGGTAGAAGTTCTGGTTCTCTACTGTCAGCTTATAGGTGTATGCGCCTACGGTTACCTGGCTGTTGTGAAGCGAAAAGGCCGAGGACGGCGGGTTTGAATAGGTGACGATAATTGGAATGGCTTGAGGTGATGCTGCGGCTCCGAGAGGGGCGACCTGAACAGTCGTATTGCCTGAAATGCCATGAGAGAGGACAATAGTATCAGCCGCCGTTCTGGAAAAATCCACGTCGAGCGAGACGAAGCCGCCATTGCCAGTGTAGTTTCCGGCAACAAAGAACAGCGTGTCAGCGATCCCATTCTTCAGGGAAATCGTGCCGCTGTTGGAGACGTCGTTTCCGGCGGAAATCTGGCCGCTGCCCAAGGCGATCAGGACGCTATCCTTGTCCTGGATAAGAATATTTGCCCCGATATCTGTGCTGTTGCCTCGCGTAAAAGTCAACTGACTGTTGTTTCTCAGGATCAGGTCACCGTAGATCGAGGTGTTGAACGGCTGGCCATAACCGTACAGGAACAAGTTACCCTGTGTTATCGAAACGGTAGAGTCATCGAGGATGAGTTTTTCGAAGTTTAGGATTTTTCCCGCATTGAAGTTGTTTAGGACGCGGGTAGACTGAAAGGTGAAGACATCCACGTCCTTCTGGACGGAGCTATTCTGGTTACCGCCATCAAAGGTGAAAGTTTCGAAGTTGAAGGGAACTGATTTCAGGCTGAGCGTGACCTGATCGCTGCCGTCTTGCCCACGGAAACTCCCGGTGATGTCGCCACCGCTCCAGACAAAGTGGTCGTTCGAGGTGTTGACGATCGGCGATGACAAATGCACGGCTGGATCATAATCACCATAGATGGTTCCGTCGAAAGAGCCGCCATTCATGGTGAATGTGGATGCTCCGCCGCCGAGTACGGCATTGCCTCTCACGAAACCCGTATCCTCGACATTGATATTCAATTGGAAGCCGCTGCTGTCGACCGTATTGCGTATGGCGGTATTGTCAAACCAGCCAAATTCGGTGTGAGTTGCGATGTTGAGCGTGACCGATGCACCTTGAGCGCTTTGGGGCGCGCTGATCAGGACAACATTGCCTGTCGTCGTCCTCGCCGAGTCTACAGGCTCGATTGACGCACCTTCGAAATTCAGCGTGGCATTGGTGCCGTCCGCAGCAATCACTTCAATGACCGCTTTTGATGAAGCGTCCACAGAGTATTCACCGCGTTCGAAAGATGCTTCAAAGGTGACGTTTTTTTTCTGGTTGGCGTCGAGGACGATTGCACTGGCACCCACACCCAAAGCATCGATATCGGCTGCGTTGCTGTCGAGGCTAAAACGCGCCCCATCGCCGGCTGCTTTCAGGAGGATGCTTTTCGCGTTAAGGGTATTGGCTCTGAAATCGGGTGTATCCATACTGACGGTCGCGCTTTGGGCAATCACTTCCAGGCCGGCTGTACCGACGCCGGAAGACTCGATTAAGGTTTTCGGCCCCGTTTGGACGTTGATGCCGTAAGCTTCGAGCCGAACAACGGCCGCGCCATCATGCGCCAGCATTCCCGCGTTGAAGAAGAAATCGACGTTTCTGGACTGTGCCTCGATGAGACCGGTGATATCGGATCTTCCGACGAAAACGTTGGTTTCGCCGATTTCAATCGTGGCATGACCGTTCAAACCGCTCTTGTCAGTTATGGCCCGTATGGCAGTCCCATTCGACGAGATGCTGCCCGCCGAAACCTTAACATAGGCTTCGCCCTCTCCCGCTTCCGAAAATAGACCGACACTGTTCGCACCTTGGGCGGTAACCATGCCGCCGTTCATCGTGATCTTCGCTTCCGAAAGGAAGCCTGTCACCTTCGAATGGGCGGCAACAGCCTCTTGGCCTCCAGTGGACTGGACACTGATGGAGGAGGTCGATTGGTCGGGTGACTGCTGCAAAACGATGAATGAGTCGCCGTTGCCGTTGTGAAGTGCCTCGACGAGCGTTGAATTGGCCGCGCCAACAACTTCAGTGCCCGAAAGTGTGACGGACACATTGCCCTGGCCCGCCGAGGTGCTGACAAGTTTCCCGTTAACAAGTCCGTCATAAGCATAGACGAGGCTCTGACCTCCAGCGCTGATTGAAGAAACTGTTCCGTTGATGCGCTGGAATGAATTGAGATCGATTTCCGAGTCAGCGTTGCCGGATGTCTGGGTCGTGGAAACCGCGACCGTCCCGTTGACCACCATATTGTCGTTGTTCAGGATCAGCGTCAGACGCGTTCCGGCAGTGTAGGTAATGTCTCCATAAGAGGCGTTCTGGCAGATGACCAGATTGTTGGAAGGGGTGCCGCATGCTCCGCCGTCCGCCTTGGCGCTTCCGCCTGCAAGGCATGCCGAAAACGCCGCGATCGATATGGTCGAGGCAGTCGCGATCAAACTCTGCCTGAAGAAATGTCCGGTTTGATGCCGTTCATTAGTTGCGATGGCTGAATACCGCATGGTCTTTCCCCTCTCATCCTGAAGAATGAAAAGAGGATGCTTGAAAGAATCCGGGCCGCAATCTTACGTGTATTGATAATCAGAGATACAATCTCTGTTTCTGCGGAGCCGTGATGCATTTCGGCAACGGGGGCGCCATGAGGGGAAGCGTTTTCGTCATCAACAAGCGTCTGCGCCCAGTATGAACCAGTCTAGGAAGCTTGAGGGAAACGTCCCGGCGGCTACGACAGAACCCGCGTCTGCGCCAGCGGCTGCTGGACCAGCGGCGGGAAGTCGTCCGGGGTGATGGTTTCCTTTTCCAGGAGGATTTTCGCGCCGTCGTCGAGGTCCTTGCGGCGTTCTGAGAGAAGCTTCCTGGCGCGCTCATAGGCCGCGTCGATCAGCTTGCGCACGGCAAGGTCCACCTCGCGGGCGGTGACGTCGGAATAGTCCTTCGGCTTGCCCATCCCCGGCGCGCCGTCGAGATACTGCATACGCTGCTGTTCCAGCGCCGCCTGGCCGATCTCGGGGTCCATGCCGAAGCTCATCACATATTGCCGGGCGATGTCGGTGACGCGCGCCAGGTCATCCGATGCGCCGGTGGAAATCTCGCCATAGACGATATCCTCCGCCGCGCGGCCCGCCAGCAGCACGACCATGCGATCGCGCAGCTCGCCGGCGGTGATCAGGAAGCGGTCCTCTGTCGGGCGCTGCATGGTGTAGCCGAGCGCGCCGATGGAGCGGGGGATGATCGAGATCTTGTGGACCGGATCGGTCTTGGGAAGCGCGGCGGCGGCCAGTGCATGGCCCATCTCGTGGAAGGCGACGCGCTCTCGCTCGTCGGGGTTCAGCAGGCGTCCGCGTCGTTCGGAGCCGGCAACGATGCGCTCCACGGCCAGCGTGAAATCGTCCATGGTCACGAACTCGCCGTCGCGCCTTGTCGCGAAGATCGCTGCCTCGTTGACCAGGTTGGCGAGATCGGCGCCGGAAAAACCGGGAGTGAGGGCGGCGACCTCGTCGGCGCTCACTTCGTCGGCGAGCTTCACCTTTTTCATGTGGACGGAAAGGATAGCCGCCCGGCCTTCGCGGTCCGGGCGATCCATCACCACCTGGCGGTCAAAGCGGCCGGCGCGGGTCAGCGCCGGATCGAGCACTTCCGGCCGGTTGGTGGCGGCGAGGATGACGATGCCGGCGGAGGGGTCGAAGCCGTCAAGCTCGACCAGAAGCTGGTTCAGCGTCTGCTCCTTCTCGTCATTGCCGCCGCCGCCGAAGGAATTGCGGGCCCGTCCGAGCGCGTCGAGCTCGTCGATGAAGATGATGCAGGGGGCCATTTCGCGCGCCTGCTTGAAGAGATCGCGCACGCGCGCTGCGCCCACGCCGACGAACATCTCGACGAATTCGGAACCGGAAATGGAAAAGAAGGTGACATCGGCCTCGCCGGCGACCGCCTTGGCGATCAGCGTCTTGCCGGTGCCGGGCGGGCCGACCAGCAGAAGGCCCTTGGGGATGCGCGCGCCGAGACGGCCGAACCTGTCGCGCTCGGTCAGGAAGGAGACGACCTCCTTCAGTTCGGTCTTCGCCTCATTGGCGCCGGCCACGTCGTCAAAGGTGACGCCGGTCTTGCGCTCGACATAGATCTTCGCCTTCGATTTGCCGACATTCATCATGCCGCCGAGGCCCATGCCCTGCTTTTCGGCGAATTTGCGGAAGAACCAGGCCCAGATGGCGAAGAAGATGATGATCGGCAGCACCCAGGAAAGGATCTTGGTCAAAAGCGTGTGGTCGGGAACGCCGGTGACATCGACCTTGTACTTGTCGAAATCGACCGCGAGCTCCTGGGGAACGCGGTAGGTGACGAAATAGTCCTTGCCGTTGACGGCGTCCTTGAACTGGCCCTGGATGGTATTGTCGGAGATGGAAACGGACTGGACCTGCCCCTTCTCGATATAGTTGATCATGTCGGAATAGCTGATCTGGGCGACGTCGCGCGACGTAAACCACATCTGGAAACCGATGATGACCAGGAAGGCCACCAGAAAATAGCCGAAATTGAATGTATTCTTGCGTTCCATCGCTCGCCGTCCCCTGCTATTCGCGCTCCAGGCGTAGTCTATAGCCCTGGCTGTGTCTTGCGGGCAATCGCAAAACTTTCCCGTTTTGCGTTCAGGGCGGCTTCGCGGCGGGCGGGACCATCTGCGGGTGTCGCAAAAAAGTGAAATTGAACCGCTCGGTTCGACTTGCGCGACACGCGTTTTTTGTCCAATCTGTCAGGACTTGAAAGGGCGGTTCGCCACCGTCGGGAGACCGTAAATGTCATTCTGGGAAAAGCTGGTCAATTTCGTCAGCCAGTCCGCCGGCACTGTGCTGACCAGCGTGGTCGAGGCCGTGCGCACGCTTTTCGAGGGCGATCCCGAAACGCGCCGTCAGGTCGCGTTCTCCGTCTCCCTGATCGCGCTTTCCGCCAAGATGGCCAAGGCCGACGGTTTCGTCTCCATCGAGGAGGTCAACGCCTTCCACGAGATTTTCGAAATCCCGGAGGGCGAGCGTCAGAACGTCGCGCGGCTTTACAATCTCGCCCGCCAGGATATTGCCGGCTACGAGGCCTATGCGCGCAAGCTGAAGAACCTGTGCGCGGAAGGCGACGAGGGCTGCCCGCTGCTGGAGGAGATCATCGACGGGCTGTTTCACATCGCCAAGGCCGACGGCGCAGTGCATGAAAAGGAGCTCGCCTTCCTCGCCCGCGTTGCCGAAATCTTCGGCATCAGCGAGGGGCGCTTCACCGCCATCTGCGCCCGCCACATGGATATGGGCGATCGCGATCCCTATGGCATTCTCGGCGTTTCGCGCAGCGACGATTTCAAGACCATCCGCACGCGCTACCGGGCGCTGGTTGCCGAGAACCATCCCGACCGGCTGATCGCGCGCGGCGTGCCGAAGGAATTCCACGCCGCCGCCAATGACCGCATGGCGCGCATCAATGCCGCCTACGAGGAGATCGAGCGTGAGCGCAAGGCGGCCTGAGATGCCGCTTCGCGCGCTGCTTTGCTTTCTGGCCCTGGCGACGGCCGGCGGAGCATCCGCCGAGGATGGCCGGCTGGCGAAGGCGCGGGACATGATCCTCTCGCTTTATCCCGAAAGCTGCGATGCCGATCTGGCTGCCGATTTCGAGGGGCTGGAGAACGTCGCCTATGACGTCTCCTGGCAGGAAGAGGACTGGGACGTGGCGCCGATCGAGCGGGAAGGGACGCTGTTCGAGATCAACTGCTATCTCGCCGCCTACAATATCGTCGTCGCCTATGTCTTCGCGCCCAACGAGGATGTGATGGAGGCGATGCTGCCCGTCTCCTTCGCCGTGCCCGAATTCACGCTCGACTATGCCGATGACGACACCGACCAGACGAAGCTTGCCGCGCCGCCGACGGTGACCGGCTTTTCCGCCGAAACGCTGCTGGTCAATCCGACCTTCGATCCCGAGACCAACACGATCACCTCCTTTGCCAAGTGGCGGGGGCTGGGCGATGCCTATTCATCAGGTGAGTGGACGCTTGAAAGCGGTCGCTTCGTGCTCAAGCATTTTGTCATCGATCCGATCTACGAGTCGAACCTCGAAGACCCGTCCGAGGAACTGATCGAAACGAATTTCGTTCTCTATGATGCGCAAGGGCACTGACCTTTCAACTTGATCGCGCGCAACAGGCCGAAGGTGGCCGTGTGCTACCCATGTCGGGCCTGGCGGCGGACCTCCGGCAGGCGAGGTTTCTCTTGCATCTTTGCCGGCCAGTGCTCAAGCTTCCGGGACCTTGAACGAACACCGCCCGGTGCTGACGGGCCGGGGCGGAGCGCCAAAGAGGATGGGCATGACGGCACATTTCAGAACGATTATCGTCGGACGCGGTCTTATGGGGTCGGCCGCGGCGCGGCATCTGGCCGGAATGGAAGAGGGCGTTGCCGTGATCGGCCCGGACGAGCCCGCCGACAAGGCGAGCCATGACGGCGTGTTTG
>NZ_CFHTCS010000168.1:0-9310 GCF_984369615.1 Martelella sp.
GTTCGCGTTCGGCGATACGCCGGCGCTGAAGGACGAGCTTCTGGCGCTGGTGCTCTCGGGCAAGAAGACGGCCACCTGCGGCGCGCTCCGCGACGTGACCGAGGCCGGAGAGCCGATGCCCGAGGTCGGACGCCGTGATGTGGTGCTTGACGGCGCCGGCAAGCCCGCCGCCGTCATCGAGACGACCGAGGTCAGCATCCGCCGGTTTAACGAGGTCGACGAGGATTTCGCCCGCGACGAGGGCGAGGGCGACCTGTCGCTTGCCTACTGGCGCGAGGGCCACGAGGCCTATTTCTCCCGCAACGGCGGATTCGAGCCGGAAATGGAACTGATCTGCGAGCGGTTCCGGCTGGTGGAGACGCTGGGTGAATACAGGCACGGGGCGGATTCGTGAGGAAGGGATGCCGACGCTTCTGATCTGGCATGGCTGCAAGTTCCGCTTCTACGCTCTGGACCAGGGCGAGCCGGCACATATTCATGTCGTCAAGGATGACAAGTCGCTTAAGGTCTGGCTGGAGACAATGGCCGTTGCCCGCAACATTGGGTACAATGAACGCGAGGTTGAACGGATCATGAGCGTCGTCGCCGAGCATCGAAACGAATGGATGGAGGCTTGGAATGGCTTCTTTGGAATTTGAAACCGAAGACATGCGTCCCGTGAAGGCATGGTGCACCGAAGGTGAAGTGCATGTCGCCCTCGCCGACGGTCGCGCGATCTCCGCCCCGCTCTGGTGGTATCCATTTCTGAACGGGCTTGATCTGGCCGGGCTGAACGATATTGAACTGATGTATGAGGGCATCTGGTGGACGCGGGTCGACGAGGGAATTTCGGTGAAGAGTATGTTTCTGGGGCAAAAGATGCCTGGGGCCAAAGAGCCGGAGCGGGCGGCATAATAATGCGATGCCGACCGTTCTGAAGAAATACTGCATACGCTTCCATTTCTACGGTTCGGACATGGGCGAGCCGCCGCATATTCATGCGTCCGGTCAGGGCGGAAAGGCCAAGGTCTGGCTCCATTACGGCGAGATGGCGGAATGCAAAGGCTTCAATACCGTCGATGTGAAGCGTATTCTGTCTGTGGTTGAAGAACACAAGGTTGAGTTTCTGGAGGCATGGGATGACTTCTTCGGATCCATATCCTGAACATGAGCGACCGGTTGCTGCCTGGTGTGACCCGGCGCATGTGCATGTGCGCCTTGCCGATGATCGCGAAGTGGTGACGCCGCTCTGGTGGTATCCTCGTCTTCTTGCTGCAAGTCCGGCGGAGCGGAACAATGTCGAGCTGATGCTGGATGGCGTTCATTGGCCGGACGTCGACGAAGACTTGTCGGTTCGCGGGATGCTGAGCGGCTGGAAATATCCGAACGCGGTTGAGCCGAGGGAAGTGGCCTGATGAAATACCATTTGCGTCATGCTCGGGCCTGACCCGAGCATCCAATCACCTCCGACGCGAGCGGAGGTTGCGGGTCTGGCGCAAACGCCTGTCGGGGGGAAACGCGCCTGGATCCTCGGGTCAAGCCCGAGGATGACGCCCAGAGCGGGGTGAGGTCAGGGAATGAACCGACGGAGCAACCGTCTGGTAGCGATGTTGTGAGCATATGTGCCTGGGGATGGTCCGGGCGGAATAACAGGAAGACGACAATGAAATTCACACTGTCCTGGTTGAAGGACCATCTGGAGACCGAGGCCTCGCTTGAGGATATCTGCGAGCGGCTGACGACGATCGGGCTCGAGATCGAGGAGGTCGACGACAAGGCGGCCTACAGGCCGTTCACCATCGCCCGGGTGATCGAGGCGAAGCAGCATCCCGATGCCGACCGGCTGAAGGTGCTGACGGTGGATGCCGGTGATGGCAAGCCACTCACGATCGTTTGCGGCGCGCCGAATGCCCGCGCCGGCCTTGTCGGGGCGCTCGCGCGGCCTGGCACCTATGTACCGGGCATCGATGTGACGCTGTCGGTCGGCAAGATCCGCGGCGTCGAGAGCCAGGGCATGATGTGCTCGGAGAAAGAGCTCGACATGTCGGACAATCACGACGGCATTATCGACCTGCCGGAGGATGCGCCGGTGGGCGCGTCCTTCGCCGCCTATGCCGGGCTTGACGACCCGGTCATCGAGATCAACCTGACCCCGAACCGGCCGGACTGCACCAGCATTCACGGCATTGCCCGCGATCTGGCCGCCGCCGGCTTGGGCACGTTGAAAGCGCCGAAAGCGCCCTCCTTCAAAACCGAGGGCGACATGCCGGTCAGCCTCACGCTCGATTTCGCCGCCGAGGACAAGCATCTCTGCCCCGGTTTTGCGCTGCGTCTGGTGCGCGGCGTGAAGAACGGCCCGAGCCCGAAATGGATGCAGCAGCGCCTGCTCGCGATCGGCCTTCGCCCGATCAATGCGCTGGTCGACATCACCAATTACATGACCTTCGATCAGGGCCGGCCGATGCATGTCTTCGACGCCGCCAAGGTCAAGGGCGGGCTGACGGTGCGCCGTGCGAAGGCCGGCGAGAAGATCCTGGCGCTTGATGAGCGCGAATATGAATTGAATCATGACAATGTCGTCATCGCCGACGACAATGGCGTGGAGTCCATTGGCGGCATCATGGGCGGCGAGCATTCCGGCTGCGATGACACCACCACCGACGTGCTGATCGAATCGGCGCTGTGGGATCCGATGAACATCGCCCGCACCGGTCGCACCCTCGGCATCATCACCGATGCGCGCTATCGTTTCGAGCGCGGCGTCGACCCGGAATATATGGTGCCGGGGCTGGAACGCACCACCGAACTGGTGCTGGAGATCTGCGGCGGCGCGGCGAGCGAAAAGACCGTCACCGGTTACGAGAGCCACGAACCGAGGGTGATCGACTACCCCATCTCCGAGGCGAAGCGGCTGACCGGCCTTGACGTTTCGGCGGAGGAAAGCCGCGACATCCTCACCCGGCTCGGATTTTCTGTTAAGGGCGGCGGCGAGACCGTTGCCGTTTCGGTTCCGTCCTGGCGGCCGGATGTGGAGGGCAAGGCCGATCTCGTGGAAGAGGTCATGCGCATTTTCGGCGTCGACAAGATCAGCCCGGAGGCCCTGCCGTCAGCAGGCGCGGTCAACGAAAAGATCCTGACCACGCTGCAGATTCGCTCGCGTTCCGCGCGGCGGGAACTTGCCGCGCGCGGCATGCTGGAGGCGGTCACCTGGTCGTTCATTCCGGAAGATCAGGCGAGGCTTTTCGGCGGCGGCGCGCCTTCGCTGAAGCTTTCAAACCCGATTGCCGCCGACATGTCGGATATGCGCCCCTCTCTTCTGCCGGGCCTTCTGGCAGCAGCGAAGCGCAATGCGGCCATCGGCCACGGCGATGTCGCCCTGTTCGAGGTCGCCGCGACCTATGAGAACGACAGGCCCGAAGGCCAGCGCCGGGCGGCGGGCGGCGTGCGGCGCGGCACGGCAACGCTTTCGGGCTCCGGCCGGATGTGGTCGAACGGAGAGACCGGCGCCGGTCGCGCGGTCGGCGTGTTCGATGCCAAGGCCGATGCGCTGGCCGTGATCGAGGCCTGCGGCGTGCCGGTGGGCAATCTCCAGATCGTCGCCGGCGGACCGGACTGGTATCACCCCGGTCGTTCCGGCACCATAAAGATGGGTCCGAAGATCGTGCTCGGCCATTTCGGCGAGTTCCATCCCAAGGTCCTGGAAGCGCTCGATGTCTCCGGCAGGCTTGCCGGTTTCGAGATATTCATCGATGCCATGCCGGAGCCGAAGAGGAAGCCGACGCGCACCAAGCCGGCGCTGACGCTTTCGCCCTTCCAGGCCGTCACCCGCGACTTCGCCTTCGTCGTCGATCGCGATGTCGAGGCGGCGGCGATCGAGCGGGCTGCGGCCGGCGCCGATCGCAGGCTGATTACCGGCGTCACCGTCTTCGACGTGTTCGCCGGCGCGTCCCTTGGCGAGGGCAAGAAGTCGATTGCGATCGAAGTGTCGATCCAGCCGAGCGATCGCACGCTGACGGATGAGGATTTCGAGGCGCTGACCAAGAAAATCGTCGCCAATGTCGAAAAGGCGACCGGCGGCGTCATCCGCGCCTGACCTCTCCTTCATGTTGGCGACAACTCTGCACACGGCCCGGCCTTGTCCGGGCCGTTTCGCGTTTGCCCGAAGCGCGGGCGCGGGCTTGGAAACGCGGGAATCCGCCTTACATCTGAAGAATACGGGCCGGGTGCCCGGAGCGAGAGTGCAGAAAGCGCCGGACTTGCTTGCCGCTGACCTCGCCCGCTTCTATAAGCGGATAACAGATGCAAGCGATTTGAGATCGGAGTTCCCTCCGGGCTTGTATGCGCAGCAACACATGAATGAGCGGCCCTGAATGCCGCTCGCCACACCGGAGATCAGATCGATGACCAACGCCGAAAAGACGACAATCGACGACAGCCAGGTCGAGTGGTTCTCGAAGATGGCGGCCGAGTGGTGGGACCCGACCGGCAAGTTCAAACCGCTGCACAAGTTCAATCCGGTGCGCATTTCCTATATCCGCGAAAAGGCGTCTGCCCATTTCGCCCGCGACGAAAAGTCGGCGCGGCCGCTCGCCGGCCTTCGCATCCTCGATGTCGGTTGCGGCGGCGGGCTGCTGGCCGAACCGCTGGCGCGCATGGGCGCGAGCGTCACCGGCATTGATCCGGCGGAAAAGAATATCGGCATCGCCTCAACCCATGCCGCCGAATCCGGGCTTGAGATCGACTACCGGGCAACGACGGCGGAAGCCCTGGCGGAAGCCGGCGAGATGTTCGATATCGTGCTGAACATGGAAGTGGTCGAGCATGTTTCCGACGTGGATTTTTTCCTGACCACCTGCGCCTCGCTGGTCAGACCCGGCGGCATGATGTTCGTCGCCACCATCAATCGCACGCTCAAAGCCGGGGCGCTGGCGATCTTCGCCGCAGAACGCGTGTTGCGCTGGCTGCCGCCCGGCACCCATCAGTATGAAAAGCTGGTGCGCCCGGAAGAAGTCGAAAAGCCGCTGAAAGCCGCCGGCATGGACATTGTCGAGCGCCAGGGCGTGTTCTACAGCGTGCTGACCGATAGCTGGAACCGCTCGAAGGACACAGACGTCAATTACATGGTGCTGACGACCAGGCCTGAAAGCGCCTGAAACGGCGGCCTATCGGAACACTTCGTTGGGATAGACGCCCCAGAGATCGTTCTGGTGCATGTAGCCGGAAACGCCCTTGACCTCCAGCTCGCACCAGGTGCCGTCGCATTCGGAAAGGTGGACGATCACGCCCGGTTCAAGCCTGGCAACATCACGGGCGGAATCATTGCCGCTGGCCTTGACGTCGAGATAGGTTTCCTCGGCGCTGTTGCCGCGCAGCCAGGGGGCGACCATGGCGTTGCGCACGGATGACAGCACCGAGACATGCATCCAGCCCTCCGTGCCGTCGGCATCGCGCACCTGGCGCCAGACGGCATATTCCTCGATGATCTCCACCGGCAGGCCGGGGCGCTTGTAGATCCATTTGGTGGCGTAGTTGAAGCCGGGGCCGACGCGCATGCGGGCGCGATCCGGCTTGATGATGGCAAAGCGAGGCAAAGGCGCGCCGGAGGCCCCGCGCCGCTCGCTTTGCGCATGGACCGGGGAAACCGGCATGACGACGGCGAGGACGACGAGCGCACTGAGGACCAGACTGACGATACGACGCATGGCATTCCCTTGAAAATCTGCCCCCTGAGGGGTCTTGCAGGACCTCTCAGGGCCACCCGCACGGCGGACTTCGGGCCGCAACGCCGATTTCGCCCCCCTCACCTCCGCTTCAGGTGGAAAAAAGCCTGCAATATGTGCATTATCGCCCGACATGTTTAATGAGCTGTAAACGATGACCCATCCGAAGAAACCCGAAGTCTTTGTCACGCGGAAGCTGCCCGCGCCGGTGGAGGCGCGCATGCAGGAACTGTTCTCGGTCACGCTGAACCGCGACGACCGGCCGCTTTCGCGCGACGAACTGGCCGATGCCATGGCCCGGGCGGATGTCCTGGTGCCGACACTGACCGACCGGATCGACAAGACGCTGATAGAACAGGCCGGCCCGCGGCTGAAGCTGATCGCCAGCTTCTCCAACGGGGTGGACAATGTCGACGTCAATGCCGCCGCGAAGAAGGGCATCACCGTCACCAACACGCCGAACGTGCTGACGGAGGACACCGCCGACATGACCATGGCGCTGGTGCTTGCCGTGCCGCGCCGGCTTGCCGAGGGCGCGGGCTTCCTTTCGCGCGCCGAGCCCGGACAATGGCAGGGCTGGAGCCCGACCTGGATGCTCGGACGGCGCATCTGGGGCAAGCGCATCGGCATTGTCGGCATGGGCCGCATCGGCACGGCGGTTGCGCGCCGCGCCAAGGCCTTCGGGCTTTCCGTCAATTATCACAATCGCGGCCGCATCAGCCCGGAAACGGAGGCCGAGCTGGAAGCGACCTACTGGGACAGCCTCGACCAGATGCTCGCCCGCGTCGATATCGTCTCGGTCAATTGCCCGTCGACGCCGGCGACCTATCACCTGATCTCTGCCCGCCGCCTGCAGCTGATGCGCCCCGAGGCCTATATCGTCAATACCGCGCGCGGCGACGTGATCGACGAGGAGGCGCTGATCAAATGCCTGGAGGAAGACCGGATTGCCGGCGCCGGGCTGGACGTCTTCGAAAACGAACCGAACGTCAATCCGCGCCTTCTCGACCTGGCGAAAAAGGGCAAGGCCGTGCTCCTGCCGCATATGGGGTCCGCCACGCTTGAAAGCCGGATCGACATGGGCGACAAGGTGATCATCAATATCCGCACCTTCTTCGATGGCCACCGCCCGCCGAACCGGGTTCTGCCGGGACGGGAGTGAGACCGCAGGCCCATGAGAAATCCGCAGACCATGCTGCTTCTCTTCGTTCTGGCTTTTGCCGGAGCGCCCGTGAACCCGGCCTTTCCGATGTCCGAACCGATGACGCCGGCCGTTTTGCCGATCGAACAGGCCGCCGGTTGGAGCTGTGCTCGGGCCTCCAGCTGCGCAGAAGCCGTCAGGCAATGGTGCAACGGCTATCGCCGCGCCGACGGTGACAATGACGGCATCCCTTGCGAGAACGTCTGCCGGTCGCTCGCCGAAGTCAGACGCATCCGCGGACAGATCGGCTGTTGAGCGCGCTTACCCGAACGCCGCGAACAGCCCGTCGGCATCATCCGTGGTGATCTGGTCGGCCTTCAGCGCCAGCACCTTTTCGGCATGGGCAAGGCCGGCAGCATCGGCGACCCTGATCGTCCAGGCATCGACCGTTTTTCCGGCATCGTGGAAGGCGGCGATCATGTCGAAACCGGCGTCTGCTGCAGCAAGAACCAGTTCGTAGTGGAGATAGAACATCCGCGCGTCAGGCGCGGTCTGAAGCGCTTCGGCGACGAAATCGACGTATCGCCCGTTTTCCATCACCCGCTCCATCGCCCCGTCAAGGCAGGGATCATAGCCGGTGGCAAGGCCGGGCGTGGTCTCGGCAAGCCGCTTCACCGCAGCCGCATCGCCGCCGGACAGGATCATGTGGCTGGCTACCGGGCGCACGGCCTCGCCGAAACGGGCGATGCTCTCCGGCGTGAAAGCGGCAAGCTCTTCCTTCAGGTCGAGTTGCAGAATGGCGCTGTCGGCGGCGGCGCTGGTCGCCACCAGCCGCGCCAGTTCATCAAACAGCATCACGCCTTCGCCGGTATCGCGCCCTTCGGGATCGAGAAGACGCGCGGCGCGGACCTGATCGGCGCTCGCCTTGACGACCGGGCCGACGCCGGTGGTCGATTGCTCCAGCAGTTCGTCATGCAGCACCGCCAGAGCGCCGTCGGCGGTCAGCTGCAGGTCGACCTCGCTGCTGGCGCCTGCCTTCAGCCCCTCGACGATGCGTGCGCGCGAAAACGGCGTGTCGGCGGGAAAGCGCTTGCCGCAATGCCATTTCAGCCAGGTGCGGTGGCCGTTGCGGGTAATCGCGATCGGGGCTGTCATTTCAATATCTCCGCCTGGCTACGAAACGGGCCGCCTCGACCAGAGTTTCGGCCTTTTCCCCAAAGGGCGACAGCAGTTCTTCCGCCTCCGCCACCAGCGCGCCGAGCCGCTTTTCCGCCCATTCCGGCCCGTGCAGGGCGACAAGCGTGCCCTTGCCGCGCCCGGCATCCTTGCCGGTCGCCTTACCCATGGTTTGAGCATCCGCCGTCAGGTCAAGAAGGTCGTCTGAAAGCTGAAAGGCAAGGCCTATCACCGCGCCGTAGCGATGAAGCCGCACGCGCTCCTCCTCGCCGGCGCCCGCGATGATCGCGCCCGCCTCCGCCCCGAAGCGAATCAGCGCGCCGGTCTTCATCGCCTGCAGCATGACGATACCGTCTTCGTCGGGCGGTGATTTCTCCGCCGCCAGGTCAAGCGCCTGGCCGCCTGCCATGCCGCCGATGCCGGCCGCGCGGGAAAGGGCGGCGACCAGTTTCAGCCGAGCCTCGGGGGCAAGGGCGGTCCGGTCATCGGCGATGATGTCGAAGGCGAGCGTCAGCAGGCTGTCGCCGGCAAGGATCGCGCTCGCCTCGTCAAAGGCCTTGTGCACGGTGGGGCGGCCGCGCCGAAGATCGTCGTCATCCATGGCCGGCAAATCGTCATGGATCAGCGAATAGCAGTGGATGCATTCCAGCGCCGCGCCGACCCTGAGCGCGGCCTCTTCCGGACCATCGAAGAGCCGCGTGCCTTCGATCACCAGAAACGGGCGGAAGCGCTTGCCGCCATTGAGAACGCCATGACGGATCGCCGCCATCAGGGTTGACGGTCGCGCGGTCTCGCCCTCAAGCGGATCGGCGCCGAGAAGCCCTTCGAGGCAGGCTTCGACGCGGGCGCGGGCATCATCAAGACGGTCGGTGAACAAGTGTGCGGTCATGGGCTTGTCTTGGCACGCCGCCCGGCGCCGTTCAAGCCGCAATGATCCGGCCGCAGCCTTCTTTTCAAGCAAGCCGTTTTCGCGCTATGGAGAGACGGGCATTCATGAGGGTTGGTTGATATATGGGCGAGACGCCGGACTTGGAGGAGGACAAGGCACCGCGAAGGGGTCTTTTCCGCCGTTGGCTTCGCATCACCCTGCTCGCACTTGCCGTCTTGCTGCTGCTGCCCTACCTGTTGCTGCCGCTTTATCGTCCGGCCTTCGTCCACCCTGTGTCGACGCTGATGATGGCGCGGGCGCTTTCCGGCTATGACCGGCAATGGGTCGCCTTCGACGACATCGCGCCGGTTCTGGTGCAATCCGTGCTGATGTCGGAGGACGGGCAGTTCTGCAATCATTATGGCG
>NZ_CFHTCS010000169.1:0-9303 GCF_984369615.1 Martelella sp.
GGATGGTGGGCGTGACAAGGATCGAACTTGTGACCCCTACGATGTCAACGTAGTGCTCTCCCGCTGAGCTACACGCCCATCCGTGGCGCGGTGTATTCCAAACTTTGGCGGTCGCGTCAACTGGTTTTTGAAGCTTTTTTGTCGCCTTTCGCTTTCGCTCCTGCGCGCCGGACTAAACGCCGAGAACCTTTTCCACCTCGTCGACCAGATCGCGCAGGTGAAACGGCTTGGAAAGCACCTTGGCGTCCTTGGGGGCTGCCGAATCGGCGTTGAGCGCGACGGCGGCGAAGCCGGTGATGAAGATCACCTTGAGATCGGGGTCGAGCTCGGTCGCCCGGCGGGCAAGCTCGATGCCGTCCATCTCGGGCATGACGATGTCGGTCAGAAGCAGCGAAAAAGGTTCCTCTCGCAGCCTGTCATAGGCGCTTGCGCCATTATCGAAAGCGGCTACCTGATAACCGGCCTTTTCCAGCGCTTTCACCAGGAAACGGCGCATGTCGTCGTCATCTTCCGCCAGAAGAATTTTCAGTACCATCGGCTCAACCATATCGGCGCATTGGGCTTTCGCGTTTACCGGTCTGATAGACCCTATGTCGTAAACAAGCAATAAAGAGGGCCTCAAACTTTCCGCCGCCCGGGCGGCGGCCTTGGCAGGCAAGGCCGGAGCGCGTAAATCTCCGGTATGAAGGAAGCGACAGTGACCGGCAGGGACGAACTGAGTTTTGACAGCGATGCGCGTTGGTTCGAGGTGATCCGCCCCGAGCGGCAGACGCTGCCGCTGGTCTTCAACTCGCCCCATTCCGGCCGGGTCTACAGCAACGCCTTTCTGTCAGAGACGCGGCTTGACGCCCACGAGATCAGGCGTTCGGAGGATCTCTACGTCGATGAACTGTTCGCCATGGCGCCGGCCTTCGGCGCGCCGCTGCAAAGGGCCTTCTTTCCGCGCGCCTTCCTCGACGTCAACCGCGAACCCTTCGAGCTCGATCCGCGCATGTTTTCCGGCGCCCTGCCGTCGCATGTCAACATGACCTCCATGCGGGTCGCCGGCGGTCTCGGCACGATCCCGCGCATCGTCGCCGAGAACATGCCGATCTATGACGCCCCGATCGATGCGGGCGCGGGGCTCAGGCGAATCGAGGAAATCTACCGGCCTTATCACCGGAGCCTCAAGCAACTGATGCAGGAGACAAAGCGACGGTTCGGGCGGGCGGTGCTGATCGACTGCCATTCCATGCCCGGCAGCGTGACCGTCGGCGGCCACCGCCGGAAGCCCGATATCGTCATCGGCGACCGGTTCTCCACCAGCGCCTCGAGCGACATCGCCTATGCGGCGATCTCGATCCTCGAGCGGATGGGCTTCGTCACCGCCTACAACAAGCCCTATGCGGGCGGTTTCATCACCGAGCACTACGGCCGTCCCGCCGCCGATTGCCATGCGCTCCAGATCGAGGTCTCGCGCAGACTATACGCCGACGAGCAGAGCTACGCGAAAAAGCCGGAATTCATCGCGCTGAAACAGGCGTTGACGCTGTTCATCCAGGAATTCTCCGCGTTTCTCGCCGGCAGCGAGGACAGTGCAGGCCTTGCTGCGGAGTGAGGCGTTTCGTCCGGGTGCGCGGGGCGTTCAAAAAAAACCGCGCCGTGGGCGCGGTTAAGTCTAGGGAGGAAACACCCAAGGAGGGTATTCACAGTCGAGAGACTGTAGTCCAGACAATAGATGACCGTGCGAGGCCTGTCAAGTTAATTTGCCTGAATTTTGCGCAATAAGTACTATTGTCTAATTTTTACGCGTACTGCCCGCTTTTTAATTTCCTTTTGCCGCATGGGTGAGCGGAAATCTCCGGTCAGGACGCGTGTTCGGGGCGCGCGGCGTATTTTCTCGCCCGAGGCGATTCCCTTGAGGGCGGAAAGACTCTAGAAACTGGCGGAAACGTTTCCTCGTCTTGCCACAGGATCTGCCATGCTTCCCGATCATGCCTTTTTCACAAGGCTCGCCGATGCCGCCGCCGCCGAGACCTTGCCGCGCTTCCGCTCGGGCCTTGATGTCGACAACAAGCTGAGCGGCGGTTTCGATCCAGTCACGGAAGGCGACAGGGCCGCCGAAAGCGCCATAAGGCGGCTGATCGAGGAGACCTATCCGGATCATGGCATCCTCGGCGAGGAGCATGGCGCAAGCGGGCTTGATCGCGAATATGTCTGGGTGATCGATCCGATCGACGGCACGCGGGCCTTCATCTCCGGCGTGCCTGTATGGGGCACGCTGATCGGGCTTTACCGGAACGGCCGTGCGGTGATGGGGCTGATGGACCAGCCCTTTACCGGCGAGCGGTTCTTTGCCGATCCGGGGGGGAGCCTGTTTGCCGGGCCGGGCGGGCCGCGGCGGCTGAAAACCCGCGATTGCCGGGAACTCGGCGCGGCAGTGCTGTTTACCACCTCGCCGCGGATCATGGGCACGGCTGCGCTGTCGCGCTACGACCGGCTGGAGCGGCAGGTCCGGCTCGCGCGCTACGGCATTGATTGCTATGCCTATTGCCTGCTGGCATCCGGTTTTGCCGATCTCGTCGTCGAAAGTGACCTGAAGCCCTATGATGTCGGGGCGTTGATTGCGATCATCGAAGGCGCCGGCGGCGTGATCTCTACCTGGACCGGCGAGCGGCCCGAGCATGGCGGCGATATCGTTGCCGCAGCGACGCCCGCACTTCACGAGGCGGCCCTTGCCGAGCTGAACGCCGCATAAGGCTTTTCAGCGCGCGGCCAGGCATTCATCGAAAAAGCCGAGGATGGCGTCCAGGGCAGGGCGGCGCACGGCATCGACCTCCTGCAGGATCTCATGCCCGGATGACGGCAGCACAAGGTGGCGCGCGCCGAGCTTTGCGGCCAGTCGCGCCTGCGGCCCTGCCGGGATCAACGCGTCGCGGCCGGCGGAGAGGAGAAGCGACGGGCAGCCGATCGCGGCAAGCGCCTTCGGGCGGGTGAGCCGGCGGATCGCGCCGAGACAGGCAGAAAGCCAGCCGAAGGTCACCGGCCCCAGCAGATAGGGCGGATCGGTTTTCGCCGCCGCGATATTGCGCGCGTAGCGGGCGCGGTCCGATGTGTGGGGCTGATCCTCGAACCGCGCCGGTTGGCTGTGCGGCCGCGCGGTGCGCTGCCTTGCCCGGCCCGTGCGGCTGAAGAGCCAGGCCATGGCGCGGACCACAAAGGCCGGGTAGCGGTCATGGCGGATGCCGACGAAGGGCGCGGAAAGCACAAGGCCCGCAAACCGGCCGGAAGCCTGTTCCGCAACCGAAAGCGCGATCAGCCCGCCAAGCGAATGACCCAGAAGAAAATAAGGCCCGGGCATTCTGCCCTCGACCTTCTGGGCGAAGAAGTCGACAATGTCCCGAGGGTAGTCCGAGAAATGTTCGATATGGCCCATATTGCCGTCCTCGGGTCGGCGTTCGGAGCCGCCCTGGCCGCGCAGGTCCAGGATTGCGACGGCAAAACCGGCACAGCGGAAATCGCACACGGTCTCGGCATATTTCTCGATGAACTCCGCCCGGCCCGCGACAATGAGCACCGTGGCGCGTGCGTCTTCGCATGGGAACAACCCGTAACGCAGCATGATGCCGTCAAAGGCGCGCATCATGCCGATCGTGTGGTTCGCGTCCATTGCCTGTCGTCCATTGCCTCGTGATCCGCCCCGTGATGACGCCCGCGTGCGGCAAAGGCAATGGCCTGTTCGTGAATTGGGGCGTAAAAAGGACCGGAACCGGACGCTTGAACAGGGGTAAAAGCGTCTCGGCTCCGGCCAAGATACCGCTATCACTGGGTCAAGAGTGACAACGGTGCCGGGACGGGTGCGCCGTAGTTCCCGGCAAAAGCTGAATGGCGCATTACGCCTGAACGTGAGTTCAATAGCGCATTCATATTGCGTTCATTCTCAATATAGTGGCGACGAATGCGGGGCAAAACTGCGTCAGCGCGCCCTGCCAAGGCGAGTGCGCGATGATGATTTTGCCAGCGCAGGCCCTCTTGAAATCGATGCAGACTTTTCCCAAATCTTCAAACGTGGACGCCGACTACCGGGTCCGCAACCGTTTTCCGCGATCGCCTGTTTCGGGATCGCCGGGAAATGTCATCGCAACCATACGTCGCTCAAAGGAGGACATTATGCGTAACGTCGATTTTTCGCCCCTTTATCGTTCTACCGTCGGTTTTGACCGGCTTTTCAATCTCCTCGACTCGATGGGCCAGCCCGAACAGGCGCCTGCCTATCCGCCCTATAATATCGAGCGCACCGGCGAGAATGCCTATCGCATCTCGATGGCCGTCGCCGGCTTCAGCGAAAGCGAGCTTTCCATCGAGGCCCATGCCAACGTGCTGACCGTGAAAGGCGAGAAGGCCGAGGAAGATGACGAAGGCAACAGCGAATACCTCTATCGGGGTATCGCAAAGCGCGCATTCGAACGCCGCTTCCAGCTGGCTGATCACATGGAAGTCCAGGGTGCAACACTGAAGAATGGTCTACTTTATGTTGAGCTGCTGCGCAACATTCCCGAGGCCATGAAACCGCGCCGAATTGCAATCGAGACGCGATCCGGCGAGCCGAAAACGATTTCGGCGCAGAAGAATGTGGAGATGGATGCCGCCTGACGGCAGACCCCCACTAGCAGAAATTGTAACGGCGCCTCTCGGGGCGCCGTTTTTTCATCCGTGCCAGCGCCGTGTGATTCGCGCGGCCAGGTGATCCAGGGAAATTCTGCCGGGTCCGTAGATGACCAGCAGGACCAGCGGCACTGTCCAGAGAAGGCGCTGGTCGAGGATGACGCTGTCGGGGAAGCGGTCGAACAGCGCGCCGATGGTCTCGCCGCCGACCTGATGTACCGTGATGTCCACCAAGGTCTGGACCGCGATGAAGCCGAGCATGCCGAGGGCGCTCAGCCGGGTGGCGAGGCCGAAGATGATCAGCAGCGGCAGGGCGAATTCGGCATAGGTTCCCAGATGAACGATCAGCCCCCAGGGCAGGAAGGACACCGAGGAGACATCGCCGCCGGCGGCCTCGACGGCGGGAAGCGCGATCTGGTAGTAGGCGGAGCTTCGAACCATGAAGAAGCCGGCAAGGCCGGGTTCGACCTTGGTCAATGCCGAGTTCAGGAAGTAGAGCCAGAGGGTGGAGGCAAACACCAGCCGGGCGAAAAGCCCCGGAAACCATGGCGCCAGGAAGGTCTGGAGGCGTGCAAAGACACGGTCATGGAGACGCGCGATCGTGCAGATGAAATGCATGGTGACTACTCCCGTGCAGCCGAAAGGCGCGTGAAGGCGCCCGAGGTGATCAATATCGAAAACGCGGCGCCGAGGTCGAAGGCGGGGTCGAGCGCCGTCGCGGCCTCGGCCGCCTCGCAGATCGGCATGCCCTCGATCAGTTTGCCGAAGAAGACGGCCTGTCCGTCGTCAAGCGAAAGCACCGCAACGTCATAGTGCGGTCGGGTTACCAGCGCGGTCTCGGCCGGTGACGGGTCGAAATCCCTGAGCCCGGTTCCGTTGCGGGCGCGCAGGAAAATGCTCACCGCCGCGCTGTCGAAGCGCCGCAGCCGTGTGGCCGGGTGCGGAACGAGGGCTGCCGCCATCAGGCCGTCCGGCGAAAGCGTCTGGAGCTCGTCGGGTGATAGCGGATCCGCATCTTCCGCGTGATAGGCATCGAGCCAGGCCCGCTCCAGACGGGCGATATCGGACAGGAAGAACAGATTTTCCGCTGGCTCGAACGTGGCGATGAAATCGGCAAAGCCGTGGCCGTATTCGGCAATCACAGGCGTCCGCGGCGGTTCGCGGGCGATATAGTCGCCGGCCATGGCGGAGAAGAACCGTTCCCCCACAAGGTCGCGCGTCACGGGAAAGATATCCGCGAGCGCGCCTTTGAGTCCGACAGCGACATTGTTGCGGTAGACGCCGAAGCGTTTGACGGCAGGTCCGCCGAACGGGTTGGAAACGCCATCCGGCGCGGTTTCGGCCGGCGGCCCGAGAAGGGCCGCTGCGAAGCCCTCGAGCGTTGCGGCAGCGGAGCGAGGGTCAGCCATGGCGGCTGCCGAGCAGAAAGCGCTCGCCCTCCCGGTTCATGATCTCCTCGGCCAGTTGCGCCTCGCGTTTCAGGATCGGCCATTCGGGCACGTCATTGTCCCATTCGATCAGCGTCGGAAGCGGGCCGGTCTTCTGGATGACGAAGGCATAAAGCGCCCAGACGGCGTCATCGACGGGTCGGTCATGGGCGTCGATCAGAAGCGGCGCGCCCGTATCGTCAACATCCTCTGCGTGGCCGGCGAGGTGTATCTCGCCGACCCGCTCCAGCGGAAAACTCTTCAGGTATGACAGGGCGTCAAAGCCGTTATTGGTTGCCGAGACATGGACGTTGTTGACGTCGAGCAGCAGGCCGCAGCCGCTCCTGCGCGCAATCTCGTCGAGGAAGATCGTCTCCGGGATCGTGCTTTCGGAAAACGCGACATAGGTGGACGGGTTTTCCAGCAGGATCGGCCTCTTGAGCCTGTTCTGCACCCGGTCGATATGGTCGACGATATGGCAGAGCGTCTCATCGGTATAGGGCAGCGGCAGAAGGTCGTTGTAATAGGCGTCGTCATGGGTCGACCACGCCAGGTGTTCGGAAACGAGGCCTGGTTCATAGCGCTCGACAACGCCCGCCAGCCGTTCCAGATGGCCCGGATCAATCCCGCGCGGCGAGCCGATCGAAAGGCCGACGCCGTGGACGGACAGGGGGAAGTCCTGGCGCATGCGCGTCAGGATGCGGTGCGGGTGGCCGCCCGCGCCCATATAGTTTTCCGCATGCACTTCGAGAAAGCCGATTGCGTAGTCATCGTTCAGGATGGCGTCGGCATGGGCGGTCTTGAAGCCGGCGCCGGCCCGCTGCGGGACCTGTCGCTGCGCAAGCAAGGCAGTCATTTCGCTGGACATGTGTAGCGCTCCCACGCACTGGATGACGCAAGACCGCCGGCGCGCCGAGGGCACCGGCGGCGTTGACGCGCAATCACATTGCGGGCAGGTCGCGATCGAGCGGCTCGAGCGAACCCATCCGGTCTCCCGGCAGCTTCATGTCCGTGCAGGAGCCCTCGGCCACGTATTTCCAGGCATTGCCCTGGTAGTCGACCTTGGACGTGCCTGCGCAGGTCGTGCCCGGTCCGGCGGCGCAATCGTTCTGGCCGGCCATGGCAACGCCGTAGCACTTGACATTGGCGGCCTGGGCGGGGGCGGTGGCCGCAAGGCTGCCGACAGCCACGGCGAGCGCGCCGGCAAGCGTTGCTGCGCTGATCTTGTTGGTCTTCGACATGCTATTCTCCTCATTGATCGAGACGGGTTCGATTGTTGTGCAAGCCTTGTCCTTGCACGCAGGAGTTTTGCAAAATCGGCCTTCACTTGGAAATCAATCGAGCGTCACCCCGCAGTCACGCCGCGTCACCGGCCTGTGAGGCGCCGTTACCCGTTTGTGAGCGGCTCGGCCTCAAGGAAGGAGACAAAGCGATCGACCTCGGCCTCCGTCGTGGCGAAGCTGGTCACGCAGCGCGCCAGAACCTCGCCCTCGGCCACCAGCCCGGGCTGGTCGACCGGCGTCAGCCAGTCGTAGAACTCAGCGCCGGCCTTGCGCGCGGCTTCGGCCGCGGCCTTCGGCAGGATGATGAAGACCTCGTTCGATTGGGTCTCCCAGGCAAGCCGCGCCTTTGCCGATTTGCGAAAGGCAATGCGCATCCGCTCGGCCATGGCGTTTGAATGACGGGCAAGGCCGAGCCAGAGATCGTCGGTCAGATAGGCGTCGAGCTGGGCGGAGATGAAGCGGGTCTTGGAGAAGAGATGGGCGGCGCGCTTGCGGATGAAGGGCATCTCCCGCGCCTGGTCCGGGTTCATGAACACGATCGCCTCCGCGCACCAGCAGCCGTTCTTGGTGCCGCCGAAGGAGAGGATGTCGACGCCGCGCTTCCACGTCATTTCGGCCGGCGTCGCATTGAGCGCCACCAGCGCATTGGCAAAGCGCGCGCCATCCATGTGAACCGGAAGGCCGCCTTCCTTTGCGACAGCGGTGAGCGCATCAATTTCGTCAAGTCCGTAGACGGTGCCGACCTCCGTCGATTGCGTCAGCGACAGCGCCATGGGCTGGCCGTGATGGATGAAATCCGCCGGATAGCGCGCGGCGATGCGCCTTAGCTCCGACGGCGTCATCTTGCCTTCCGGGCCCGAAACGGTGGCGAGCCTGCCGCCGCCGGTGAAATATTCCGGCGCGCCGCCCTCGTCATTGGCGATGTGGGCGTCCTTGTGGCAGAAGACCACGCCGCCCGGCCGCCCGACGGAGGAAAGCGCCAGCGAATTGGCCGCCGTGCCCGTGCCGACGAAGAAGACGGCGACCTCGCGCTCGAAGAGATCGTTGAACCGCGCCTCGATCTTCCGGTCCAGCGGGCTTGTGCCATAGGCATTGGCATAGCCCGACTGTTCGCGCAGCAGCGCCTCGCCGATTGCGGGATGGGCGCCGGACCAGTTGTCGGAAGCAAAAAACATGGATAAAGACCTCAAAAGCGTTCTGGAAATGCGGTTAGCGGGATATCAGGGAAAAGGTCGCCGCCTGTAAAGGGGCATTCCCGATGTCCGGTGCGAGGTGCTGTCTTCGCAGGAGTTTGCGCCTGTCGGCTTGATGGGCGTGGATTCTGCCTATAAATTGCCGTTTTCTTTCACGTCTGTCGAAAGAACCTTGAAATGGGTAACTTTGTTGCGCTGGCCGGTCATCCGGCGTAATTTTCTCTCGCCTTCGGACGCGCGATTTCATTATTTGCTTGCCACTTTGCGTGGTTTCTGGCATGAACGGCAGATAGGACAGTTATGCTGTCCTATTTTTATGTCCGGCTGTGTCGTGTGCCGGTCGCAAGGGGCTGACGCGTTCCCGCTTTTTGGTCTATAATGACCGCACAAGCGGAAGGCCGCGCTCCTGCCTCGCTCACGACAAGAGCCATCGGCTGGAGCGCCCGTTGTATGGTCGTCCCGGTTTTAAATGAGAGAGAGGTCTGCAGGCGGCGGGGCGCGACAGCGTCTTCACGCATTTGCCTGCTCCCCACGATCCGGTTTCGCCTGCATTCCGGCAGGTTTTAAGGAGATCTTGTATGACGAAGATGACGCCATCCGCGCTCAGTGGTGCCCCGCTCACGCAAATGACCGTGACGCCTGCCGCCAATAAAGCTGCCGACGGCCGTCGCAACAAACGTCAGGGGCTCTATGATCCGAGGAACGAGCACGATGCCTGCGGCGTCGGCTTCATCGCCCATATGAAGGGCGAGAAGT